>DATLQE010000088.1:0-8508 GCA_035535335.1 Lapillicoccus sp.
GAGCTCAAGGTCCGGTTCGTCAACGTCGTCGACCTCATGGCCCTGCTCCCAGAGGGCGACCACCCGCACGGCTACAGCGACGGCGTCTTCGAGAGCCTCTTCACCGAGAACAAACCCGTGGTCTTCGCCTTCCACGGCTACCCCCGCGCGATCCACCAGCTGATCCACGGCCGCAGCGCGCCGGGCCGGTTCCACGTCCGCGGGTTCAGCGAGCAGGGCACGACGACGACTCCGTTCGACATGGTCGTCCTGAACCGGGTGTCCCGGTACCACCTCGCCATCCAGGCGCTTCGGCATGTCATCGCCCGGCCGCCGCGCTGGCACGAGCTGACCGCCCACTGCAACGACATGCTCGCGAAGCACTCCGCGTACATCCGCGAGAACCTCGAGGACCTGCCGGAGATCCGCGACTGGACGTGGCGCGGCTGACAGAGTCGCCAGATGGTCACCAGCGTCTACCTCGCCTCGTCCGAGGGACAGTCGGGCAAGTCGGCCGTCGCCGTCGGCATACTCGACCAGCTGAGCCGACGGGTCGGCCGGGTGGCGGTGTTCCGTCCCGTCGTCCGAACGCCGGAGGCGGATGACGACCACGTCCTCGACCTGCTGCTCTCACGACTCGAACCCGGCGGTGACGGCCCGGCCCCCTTGACGGCACAGGAGGCGTCCGGGGTCTTCTACGACGACGTCCACCGCGACCCAGACGCCGCGATGTCGACGATCGTGGACCGCTACCACGCTGTCGCGAACCGGTTCGACGCCGTGCTCGTCGTCGGCTCCGACTTCACGGATGTCTCGTCGCCGACAGAGTTCTCGTACAACGCGCGCATCGCCGCCAACCTCAACAGCCCGATGGTTCTCGTCGTGACGGGCCGCGGTAAGACGCCCGACCAGGTGCGCATCTCCGCGGACATCGCCGTCGACGAGGCGCGCCACCACCACGCCTCGGTGCTCGCCGTTCTCGCCAATCGCGTTGAGCCAGAACTAGTTCCAGCGACGACGGCCGCCCTGGCCGGCGTCGCTGGCGGCGTACCCGCGTACTCCATCCCGACCGACCCAGTCCTCGACGCGCCGACGGTCCGCGAGCTCTTGGCGGCCGCCCGCGGGACGCTGATCCACGGCCACGACGCGCTGCTGGACCGCGAGTCGGCCGGACTCCTCGTGGCCGCCATGACGATGCCGAACGTGCTCGACCGGCTGTTCGAGGGCTGCGTCGTGATCTCCCCGGCCGACCGTGCCGACGTCGTGCTTGGGCTGCTGCTCGCTTATCGGGCGAAGACGTTCCCGTCGCCGGCCGGCATCGTCCTCAATGGCGGCCTGGAGCTTCCCTCCTCGATCGAACGGCTCGTCAACGGCCTCGACGTGCACGTCCCCGTGATCACGACCACCACCCACACGATGCGCACGGCCGCTGACCTGAATGCGGTGGCCCCCCGTCTCACCCGGTCGTCGGCGCGGAAGGTCGAGGCCGCCCTGCGGATCTTTGAGGAGCACGTCGACGGCTCGGCTCTCCTCGATCGCCTCGACGTCAGCCCGACGAGCGTCGTGACGCCACTGATGTTCGAGTACCAGCTGATCGACCGGGCCCGCGCGGCAGCGCGGCACATCGTGCTGCCGGAGGGCGAGGAGCCGCGGATCCTCACCGCCGCGGACCAGCTGCTCCGCCGGGGCGTCGTGCGGCTGACCCTGCTCGGCAGCCCCTCCGGCATCCGCGCCTCCGCCGCACAGCTCGGCCTCGACGTCACGGCGGCAGAGCTCGTCGACCCGCACGACGAACCGCTGCGGTCGCGGTTCGCCGAGGAGTATGCGGCACTCCGGACCCACAAGGGTGTCACCACGGAACAGGCCTGGGACGTCGTTGCCGACCCGAGCTACTTCGGGACGATGATGGTGCTCGACGGGCTGGCCGACGGCATGGTGTCCGGGGCGATCCACACGACGGCGCACACGATCCGGCCGGCGCTCGAGGTGGTCAAGACCGCACCGGGCGTCACGATCGTCTCCTCGGTCTTCCTCATGTGCTTGCCGGACCGGGTCCTCGTCTACGGCGACTGTGCGGTCAACCCCGACCCGACGGCGGAGCAGCTGGCCGACATCGCGATCTCTTCGGCGGCGACGGCCGCCCAGTTCGGCATCGAGCCCCGGGTCGCGATGCTCTCGTACTCGACCGGCGGCTCCGGCAGCGGCGCGGACGTCGACAAGGTCCGCACCGCGACCGAGCTCGTCCGGACCCGGGCACCGTCACTCTCCGTCGAGGGACCGATCCAGTACGACGCCGCGGTCGACATGGCCGTGGCGGCCACCAAGCTCAAGGACTCTCCCGTCGCCGGGCGCGCGACCGTCCTGATCTTCCCGGACCTCAACACCGGCAACAACACGTACAAGGCGGTGCAGCGCAGCGCCGGAGCGGTGGCGGTCGGGCCGGTTCTCCAGGGGCTCCGCAAGCCGGTCAACGACCTGTCGCGCGGAGCCTTGGTCCAGGACATCGTCAACACGGTGGCCATCACGGCGATCCAGGCCGAGCGCACGTCGTGAACGACACTTCCCCGGCGCAACCGGTCCTCGTCGTCAACGCCGGTTCGTCGTCCCTGAAGTACCAGCTCGTCGACGCCGCCACGGGATCACCGCTCGCCAAGGGCAGCGTCGAGCGCATCGGTGAGCGCAGGTCCAAAACCACCCACGAGAGCAGCGGCGAGACGCATACCGGTCAACAGACGGTTGCCTCGCACCGCGAGGCGCTGGCCGCGGTCGCCGAGGCGTTCCGGCGGTTCGGGCCATCCTTCGACGAGGTCGGGCTCCTCGCGGTCGGTCATCGCGTGGTGCACGGCGGCGACCGGTTCAGCGACCCGGTCGTGGTGACCGACGACGTTCTCGCCGCCATCGAGGAGCTGGAACCCCTTGCGCCGCTTCACAACCCGGCGAACCTCGAGGGCATCCGAGTCTCGCGTGAGCGGTTCCCGGACGTGCCCCAGGTCGCCGTGTTCGACACGGCCTTCCACCAGGCGATGCCCGCGCACTCCTACACGTACGCGGTTCCGAAGGCGTGGCGCGAGGAACACCTGGTGAGGCGCTACGGGTTCCACGGCACGTCATTCGCCTACGTCTCCAGGCGCGCCGCGGCGGTGCTCGGCCACAGAATCGAGGACGCCAGCTTGGTCGTCCTCCACCTCGGCAACGGCGCCAGCGCGGCGGCCATCGCGGGTGGGCGGAGCGTCGACACCTCCATGGGCCTCACCCCGCTGGAGGGGCTGGTGATGGGGACCCGCTCGGGGGACATCGACCCCGGACTGTTCTCGTTCATGGTGCGCACCGGGATGTCGGCCGACGCCGTCGACGCTGCGCTCAACCGGGAGAGCGGCCTCAAGGGACTGAGCGGTACCAACGACTTCCGTGAGGTCGACGAGCTCGTGGCCACGAACGACCCGGACGGGAAGCTCGCGTTCGACGTCACCGCATACCGGCTGCGCAAGTACGTCGGAGCGTATGCGGTGGCCCTCGGCCGGCTCGACGCCCTGGTGTTCACGGCGGGCATCGGCGAACACGCGCCGCGGCTGCGCGCTGCGGTGTGCCACGGACTCGGGATCCTCGGGATCCAGCTCGACGACGAGGCGAACCTCGCGCCGGGTGGCGGCGAGCGCCGCATCTCGACCAAGGCCAGCTCGGTCGCGGTTCTGGTGGTCCCGACCAACGAGGAGCTGGAGATCGCCCGGCAGGCAGCGGCCGTCGTCACGGCCTGAGCGCGACGACTAGAGGCGAGGGCTCATCGCTCGTACCAGCCGACCAGTTGGGCGCGCCCCAACGTGTGGAAGAAGAGGTTGAATCCCAGCACGGCAGGAGAGGCGTCGGCCACATCCAGCGTCTCGACGTCGACCGCGTGCACCACGACGAAGTAGCGGTGCGGCCCGTGTCCCTCGGGCGGACCCGCACCGATGAACTGCCGGTTTCCTGAGTCGTTGCGCAGCTGCACAGCAGCCTCGGGGAGTCCGGAACCGGTCTCGTCGCCGGCACCCGTCTCGAGCGAGGTCGTCGACACGGGGAGATTGGCCACCGCCCAGTGCCAGTAGCCCGACGCTGTGGGTGCATCCGGGTCGTAGACCGTCACCGCGAAGCTCTTGGTCTCCGCCGGGAACCCCGACCACGACAGCTGCGGCGAGATGTCCTTGCCTCCGGCGCCGAGGACGTCGCTCACCTGGTCGTCGCCGAGCTTCTCGCCCTCCGAAATATCCGTCGACGACACGGAGAAGGAGGGCACTTTCGGCAGGGACGCATACGGGTCATAGGTCTCCTGGGGCATAAACGCACCGTAGTCCGACCCTCGACGCTCACGCGAGCCGGGCGAGGACCTCCAGGGCACGGTCGCCGTGGGCGTTCGTGCTCGTCTCCGACCGGATCACCTCGACGATCCGCTGACTCTCGTCGATGACGAAGGTCGCGCGCTTGACGCCGGTCAGGAACCTGCGACGCACCCCATAGGCATCGGCGACGACTCCGTCAACGTCGGCCAGGAGCGGGAAGTCGAGCTGCTCGCTCTCAGCGAACAGCTCCGTGCGCCCGGGGTCGTCGAGCGAGATGCCGACGCGGTGTGCGCCGGCCCGCGAGAACCTCATGACCAGGTCCCGGAGATGACCCGCCTCGCGCGTGAAGCCGCTGGACCCCGGGGTGGCGAGGAAGAAGAGGACCACCGGGCCGCGTAGCAGCAGCTGGCTCAGCTCCTGGTCCTTCCCCTGCTGGTCGGGCAGGAGGAAGTCGGGCGCTCTGGCTCCGGCGACGAGCGTCTTCATGGCGGGTCTTCGGGACAAAGCCCTGGTCGGATTGTCCGGCCGGTCAGCATTCGCCGAACGGCGCTGTCGGCCGTCGGCGGCGCACTTATCCTGCGCGAGTGACCTTCTTCCGGGACCTGCGAGCGCTGCTGCGCTTCCGCGGGTTCCGGCGTCTGTTCGCCGTGAGACTGCTGTCCCAGTTCTCGGACGGCGTCTTCCAGGTCGCGCTCGTGTCCTCGGTGTTGTTCTCGCCCGAACGGGCTCCGACGGCGTCGGCGATCGCCGCCGGGTTCGCCACCGTCCTGCTGCCCTTCTCGGCGCTCGGACCGTTCGTCGGCGTGTTCCTCGACCGCTGGTCCCGCCGGCTGACCCTGATGGTCAGCAACCTCATCCGTGCGGTGCTGCTCGTCGTCGTCGCGTTCCTCGTCAGCCGCGACACCATGGGCGCTCCGTTCTTCGTGCTGGTGCTCGCGGCGTTCTCGGTAAACCGGTTCTTCCTCGCCGGCCTGTCCGCCTCGCTCCCGCACGTGGTCAGCCGCGACCGTCTCGTCACCGCGAACTCCGTGGTCCCCACTAGCGGGTCGATCGCGTACCTGCTCGGTCTCGGCGCCGGCGGCGGCCTGCACGCGGCGACCGACTCCGACCCGGTGGTGATCGTCGCCGCCGCGGGGCTGTACGTGCTCGCCGCCGGCGTCGCATACCTGCTGCCGTTCCTCGGACCCGACCTCGAGAAGGCCGGCGAGGATGTCCGGAAGGCTCTCGGCAACGTCGTCCGCGGCCTGGTCGACGCGGCGCGTCACCTTCCGCGGCTGGCGCGCCTGGCCCTCACGGTCGTCTCGGCCGCCCGCCTGCCGTACGGGCTGATGATCGTCGGACTCGTGCTCCTCTCACGCCACCACCTCGCCACCGGCAACCCCGGTGGCGGGCTCGCCGGGGCCGGCATCGCGGTCGCCGCGTCCGGGATCGGGTTCGGCGCCGCGGCGGTCCTCACGCCGACGATGACCCACCGGATCGGGCTGCGACGGTACATCGCCGGCCTCGCCCTGCTCGGGATGGTGATGCAGGTCTTCCCCGTCTCGCTCTTCACCCAGTGGGCCATTGCGGTGTCGGCCTTCGGCCTGGGCCTGACCACGCAAGGCATCAAGATCTGCGTCGACACCACGCTGCAGCGGGTCGTCGGCGACGTCTTCCTCGGCCGGGTGTTCTCGATCTACGACGTGCTGCTCAACGTCGCCCTCGTCGTCGCGACGGTGATCGCCGCGCTGATCCTGCCCCCGGACGGGCGCTCGATCGGCGTCCTTGCGGCGGCCGCCGTGTGGTACCTCGCCATCGCGGTCGTCGTCGCGCGGTATTGGCCGCGACGCGCGGACCGGCTGGTGACCGAGCGGGTTCACTAGGGTCGTGGCGTGGTCGCCGTTCCCGCTCTCGAGCGCGTCACGGCCACGCGGTACGTGACCCCACTGCGGGAGGGCGGTTCACTGCCGGGGCTCGTCGAGGCGGACGACGACGGGATCTACGTGCTGAAGTTCCGCGGCGCCGGGCAGGGGGTTAAGGTCCTCGTCGCGGAGATCCTCGTCACCGAGATCGCCCGCCTGCTGGGCATCCCCGTCCCGAGGCTCGCGCTGGTCACCCTCGGCGCCCAGATCGCCAAGTACGAAGCCGACGAGGAGGTCCAGGACCTCCTCACGGCCAGCGTCGGCCTCAACCTCGGCGTCGACTTCCTCCCCGGCTCATTCGGGTACGACGGCTCCGCGCCGCCGCCCGAGGACGCGGCCGCCCGGATTCTCTGGCTCGACGCGCTCACCGCGAACGTCGATCGCACATGGAACAACCCGAACCTGCTGCTGTGGCACCGGCGGACCTGGGCCATCGACCACGGCGCCGCCTTGTACTTCCACCACGGCTGGCCGAGCCGCGAGCCCGACCCCGTGCGATTCGCGGCCCAGGCCTTCGACGTGTCCACCCACGTCCTCCGAGAGGTCGCGGGCGACCCATCCGCCCGGCACGACGAGCTCTCAGCGCAGCTGACCCCCGCGGTGCTGGCCGCCGTCGTCGAGCTGGTCCCGGAGGATTGGCTGGAGACCACACCCTGGCTCCCCGACGCGACGGCGGTGCGGTCCGCATACCTCGAGATGCTTCTCGCCCGCCTGGCCAACCCCGGCGGCTGGCTCCCGGCGGTGGCTTCGTGATCGGGTACCAGTACGTCACCCTGCGCTGCGTCCCGCGGGTCGAGCGCGAGGAGTTCGTCAACGTCGGAGTCGTCGTGTACGCGCAGAGCGTCGACTTCCTGGAGTCGGCACACCACGTCGACGAAGGGCGGCTGCGGGCGCTCGCCCCGGACCTCGACCTCGGCACTGTCGAGGACATGCTCTGCACCGTGCAGGCGGTATGCCGCGGGGACAGCGGCCGCGGCCTACCTCACCTGGAAGGGCTCGGACGCCGGTTCGGCTGGCTCACCGCACCGCGGTCCACGATCGTCCAGCCGAGCCCGCGACACGGCGGCCTCTGCCACGACCCGGCCCTGGAGCTGCAACGGCTGATGGTGTTGCTCGTCCGGCCGGGACCCCCAGGCAGTGATCCGCCCGTCTCACCGGCTGAACAAGCAGGCGGCCCAGAACCGGCCGGACGGTGATGATGAGAAAAGGTTGACACCGTTTGCGGGGGGTTTCGCGCGCATGGCCATCGACGAGCACCAAGCTCAGCCGACCGAGGACGAGCCGAAGCTCGGCCCGGGGCGAACCTACACCGGCCGCCACGAGCTCGTGCGGGACCGGGGTCCGTGGCCGGCGCTCTGGGCGCTCGTCCTCGGGTTCTTCATGATCCTCGTGGACTCGACGATCGTCGCGGTGGCGACGCCGGCGATCATCCGAGAACTCCAGGCCGACGTCAACTCCGTCATCTGGGTGACCAGCGCCTACCTCCTCGCATATGCGGTTCCGCTCCTCGTCACGGGACGGCTGGGCGACCGCTTCGGACCCAAGTACGTCTACCTCGCCGGGCTGACGCTGTTCACGGCCGCCTCGCTGTGGTGCGGGCTGACCGGGACGATCACCGGGCTGGTCGTCGCGCGAATCGTGCAAGGCCTCGGCGCCTCGATGATGACCCCGCAGACCATGGCGGTCATCACGCGGACGTTCCCGGCGGGGCAACGCGGACAGGCCATGTCACTCTGGGGCGCGACCGCCGGCGTGGCCACACTGGTCGGCCCACTCCTGGGGGGTCTGCTCGTCGACGGTCCCGGCTGGCAGTGGATCTTCTTCATCAACGTCCCGGTCGGCCTGGTCGGGATCGTCCTCGCCGCACGGCTGGTCCCGCGGCTGGAGACTCGCAGTCATTCCTTCGACCTCGTCGGCGTGGCGCTCTCGTCCATCGGCATGTTCTGTCTCGTCTTCGGAATCCAGGAGGGCGAGACCTACGACTGGGGCACGATCACCGGCTTCATCTCGGTGCCGCTGCTCATCGGCGTCGGCCTGGTCATGCTCGGCATCTTCGTCTGGTGGCAGAGCCGGGTACGCACCGAACCGTTGGTGCCGCTGTCGTTGTTCCGCGACCGCAACTTCTCGCTG
The DNA here is from genome assembly GCA_035535335.1 of Lapillicoccus sp. GTDB lineage: Bacteria > Actinomycetota > Actinomycetes > Actinomycetales > Dermatophilaceae > Lapillicoccus. Next base: position 8,324 of record DATLQE010000088.1, read on the forward strand.
TCCAACGCGGCCATCGTCACGGTCGGGTTCGCCATCACGGCGATGGCGTTCCCGTTCATGCTGTTCACCCAAGCGGTGCTGGGCTACTCGCCGACCCAGTCCGCGCTGCTGCTCGTCCCCATGGCGCTGCTCTCGGGGGGTCTGGCGCCGGTCGTGGGCCGGTTCGTCGACACGGTGCACCCCCG
>DATLQE010000089.1:0-9411 GCA_035535335.1 Lapillicoccus sp.
GACACGGACACGACCCCACCGGCGACGAAGACCCGACGGGTCCAGGCGCCGAGCCGCGGCTCGTCCGGTGCGGGCGGCGCCGCGGTGCGACGGTTCACCACCCAGACCCAGGCGACGAGGAACGGCGCTACGACGTAGAGCGTCGTCCACACCCAGAACGCGACGTGTCCGTGGGTGAACCGGTCCCAGTGCAGGAACGTCGCCCCGCCGAGCAGCCCGGCGAAGACCACGACCGGCGGGAAGCCCTCGGCGACCGTGTGCCACTGTCGGGTGCGCAGCACGCTCACGAAGAACCAGACGCCGCCCGCATACGCGGACGCCAGCAGCATCGCCGTTATCGTCGGCGCAATCGGCCAGGCGAACAGATCCCCAGTCCGGCCCGGGACGATGTACAGGATGATGAAACCCGCCACCAGGAAGGGGACGATGCCGGCCGCCACCCACCGCGTCGGTCGCAACACCGCGTCATCGGCGGGCCTCTCACTAGGAAGCGCAAGAGACCGCGTCACGTTCGGACCGTAGACGCGTCGGGCAGAACCCGAGCCGCAATTGGCAGACTCGAGAGGCGTGGAGCGCAGCCCGGAGTCGGGCGCCAAGGCCCCGGCCGCACCCCGACAAGCCGCTGCTCCGGGCCTTCGGTGCCCTGGCCTACGACTCGGCGCTGTGATCGGAGCCGTCCACGCACGACGTGCCCCCTCGACAACCCTCTGGGTACGCGTCGCGCCGCTCCAGCTAGGGGCGTGATGTATGCGTGGCGTCAGGGTCGTCTCCGGCGCCGCTACAGCTGACCATCAGGACGGCTAATCCCGGGTCGAGCTTTAGGAGCGCCCATCGCCGACCGATTCGGTAAGCACCGATGCGCCGACTGGCGCCGGCGCGGGTCAAGGCGAGTCCTTCTGGGCGATGTGGGGCAGGCCCCACAGTGGCGGAGTGCGGCGCCTCGTGACGCCGCCTCCTGGGCCCCCGTGCGGCACCGCCCGGACCTCGATCCTCTGCCCGGCGATAGAGCTCTTCCTCTACAGCGGGTGCGGTGGGGGGTCAGTCGGTTGACGACGGATTAAAAGTAGGACGTAGCGACAGACGAAACTGTGCCATCCGAGAGATTGGCTGGTGATTTCCGTCGAAATTGGGCCATGATCCGTCGGCTGGTGGCTGACAGGGTGTCGCAGCGGCCGGTGGCTCGTCAGCCGAGGGTGGCCGACGGGCGCTTGCTAGCGCGGTGGCCTCGAGTGATGCGCCGAGGGATGTGCGGGGCGCAGGATCAACGGCCGCTCGCCGCCGCAGCCGGGCCGCCCAGCTGGCCGGCGCTGAGCGGGGTGGAGTGCCGGCGCCACACTCGCCATTCGCCGTCGAGCCGGCGCCAAAGGTCGGACATGACGAAGATCCCGCTGCGGTCCTCACCCATGACCGTCGCCCCCATCCGCACCCGCTGCAGCATGGCGGCGTAGTCACCGTCCACGTCGACGATCTGCTCCACGACCTCCCACTCGTGGACGACATAGTCGGCCAGGACCTCGAGCCAGACCTCTCGGGACATGACGCTCCGGACCGGCTGCACCAGCTCCAGCGCGAACTCCGGAGCGAGCAGCTGGGCGGCGGCCACCTCGTCGCGTTCCTGGATTGCCCGGTCCCACAGTGCCGCTCGCCGGAGCAGGTCCTCGGACGCCGTGGAGTCTGTCGCCACGACGGTCACCGGCGGCGGGACATTGGGTTCGAGAAGCCGGTTCGGCTCGACCTCCATCGATCTCCTCTCAGCCCCGAGTGGCGTGACACGCTGCGGTCGTGCCGTCCTCGCCCGGGCCCGAGTCTGCCACCGTCGTCCGGCGATCCGGGTGGCGAGCGGTGGTGGGTTCGCTCTGGGTGGCTGCCGCGGTCGTCTGCGCGATCCTGAGCCGCGGTTCCCTGCTGGCCAGCCATCCGGCATACGCGGTCACGCTGATCTCGGTATGCGTCGTGGGGCTGCTACTGATCGTGACCGGACGGCAGTGGGTACCGGCGGACCGGCCTCGGCACCCTGTCGCCACGGTCGTCGGACGGGTCGCGGGGGTGGTTGTCACCGTCCTCGTGCTCGGCTTGATCGGGTATCTCGTTCCGCTGACCGCCGCGCCGGAGGCGGTCGCGGCCATGGCGGATGACGCCGATGTGCGGGTGGAGTCTTCCCCGACGCGGATCGTCCTGACCCCTCGTGCTCCGCCGCGGGCCGGTCTCGTCTTCCTGCCGGGCGGCAAGGTCGACCCGCGTGCGTACGTGCCGCTGCTGCGCCAGGTCAGCGCGGCCGGCTACCTCGTCGTCGTCGTCAAGGTGCCCTACGACATCGGCTTTCTCGCGACCGGCGAGCCGGCCAGAGTCGTCGCCGCCACGCCGGGCGTGACGCGCTGGGCGGTCGGCGGGCACAGTCTCGGCGGGGTGGCCGCCGGAGCCGCGGTGTCGTCGCGCGACTCGGGTTTGAGCGGGCTCTTGCTGTGGGCGTCGTACCCGTTGGAGTCGCTGGCCGACCGCTCTGACCTCGTCGTCGCCTCGGTCTCCGGTACCGCTGATGCGCTCACGACACCGGCCGACGTCTCCGAGAGCCGGACGAGCCTGCCGGCGTCCACCGTCTTCACGGCCGTCGAGGGTGGCATCCACGGATACTTCGGCGACTACGGGAACCAGCCCGGTGACGGCTCTCCCGGAGTGGAGCGGTCGATCGCCCAGCAGCAGATCGTCGCGGCCACGACGGCCTTTTTGGCCGCAGTGGCGGCCGGTCCCAAGCCGGTGAACGCAGCATGGCGCTGACGAGTGACGCCATGTTGACTTGACAGTGACGTCACCTTGACGTCACTATGGCGTCATGGATCTCAGCAGCTATGTGGAGACGCTCCGTCATGAGCTGACCGTCGCGGCGCGCGCGGCCGGTCCGGACGCTGAAGAGCTGGCCGACCGGCTGACCGCCCCACTGGAGGCGGCCACCCGGCTGGTCCTGCAGGAGGCCGTGTCCGACGCCGCCGAGGAGATCAGCCGGGAGCTGGCCCCGGGCTCGGTCGACGTCCGTCTGCGTGGCCGCGACCTCGGTTTCGTCGTGACCCCGACACCGCAGGACCGGATGAGAGGCATGCCCGTCCCGCCGGTGGCGCCCCGTTCGTCGGAGTCCACCCGGGACACCGCGGAGGGCGGGACGGCGAGGCTGACCGTTCGGCTCATGGACCAGTTAAAGGCGGAGGTCGAAGCCGCTGCCGACCGCGAAGGACTGTCGGTGAACGCCTTTTTGGTGCGGATGCTCGCGGCCGCGGTGCAGTCCGGATCGCCAACCCCCCGTCAGCCCGGCGACGGCGGCAGCCGCATCTCGGGATGGGTCCAATGACGTCGCCCCAGGACGCGCCAACCAGGCACTTCGAGGTCGCCGGCCCGCTCGACGTCCGCGTCCACCTCGACTACGGGTTGGTCCGCGTGGTCGCCCGAACGGACACGACCGCCACCGTGCTGGCCGCACCGGCGATCGCCTCTCGCCAGCACGATGTCGAGGCGGCGCAGAACGTCCGGGTCACCCTTGCCGGCGAGGTCCTCGAGGTCCGCGGCTCTGCGTCCGGGTGGCGGCGTCTGGTGCGCCCTGGGGCCACCGAGGTGGAGATCGGCGTTCCGGAAGGTTCGCGCATCACGGTGACGACCGCGTACGCCGAGGTCGAGCTCGTCGGAACCGTCGGCGCCTGCTCAGTCCAGTCGACCGGCGGCGACATCCGCGTCGAGGAGGTGACGACCGGTCAGCTGCAGAGCCGATACGGCAACGTCACCGTCGACCGGCTCGTCGACGGCGGTCGCGTCGAGTCGACCCACGGCAGCGTGCGGGTCCGTTCGGCCGGCGGGACCACGACCCTGACCGCATCGTCCGGAGACGTCGTCCTGGACGGCGCCACCGGGGTCCTCACCGTTCGCAACACGTACGGCACGGTGGAGGTCGGCGCGATGTCGTCAGGCACCTGCGCGGTCACGACGTCCTACGGATCAGTGGACGTTGGAATCCCCACCGGCACCGCCGCATACCTCGACCTCCAGTCCGACCATGGCCGGGTCCGGAGCGAGCTCGTCCGGTCCGACGAGCCCGGTGCCGGCGTGGAACGCGCGTCAATCCGGGTGCGCACGTCGTACGGCGCCATCACCATCCGACGAGCCTGAACGAAAGGAAGATCCACATGACCACCATCGACATCGACCGCCCCGCCATTCGCGTCCAGGGCCTGCAGAAGTCCTACAAGGAGCTGGAGGTGCTGCGCGGTGTGGACTTCGACGTGCGGCGCGGCAGCATCTTCGCTCTGCTCGGCTCCAACGGCGCTGGCAAGACGACGGTCGTGCGAATCCTGTCCACGCTGCTGCGGGCCGACGGCGGAACGGCCAGCGTCAACGGCTTCGACGTCGCCACCGAACCGGCGAACGTGCGGGAGTCGTTCAGCCTGACCGGCCAGTTCGCCGCCGTCGACGAAATCTTGAGCGGGCGGGAGAACCTCCTGCTGGTCGCCCACCTGCGGCACCTCGACGATCCGGGCGCGATCGCCGACGACCTGCTCGAGCGCTTCTCCCTCACCGACGCGGCGTCGCGCAAGGTGTCGACGTACTCCGGCGGTATGCGTCGCCGCCTCGACATCGCCATGAGCCTCATCGGCGATCCGCCGGTGATCTTCCTGGACGAGCCCACCACCGGCCTGGACCCGCAGGCCCGCATCGAGGTGTGGCAGGCGGTCAAGAGGCTGGCCGAGCAGGGCACCACGGTGCTGCTGACGACGCAGTACCTCGACGAGGCTGAACAGCTCGCCGACCGGATCGCGATCCTCCATCAGGGCCGGATCCTCGTGAACGGCAGCCTCGCGGAGCTCAAGCAGCTCCTCCCGCCGGCCACCGTCGAGTACGTCGAAAAGCAACCGACCCTCGAGGACGTCTTCCTCACCCTGGTCGGCAACGACAGCACGAACAACTGAGGAGTGCTCCGTGACCGCCACCACGCACTTCGTCGGCGACACCACCGTCCTGCTCGGACGATCGCTGCGTCACATCACCCGCAGCCTCGACACCATCATCACGACGACGATCATGCCGATCGCGTTCCTGCTGCTGTTCGTCTTCGTCCTGGGCGGCGCGATCAACTCCGGGTCGGACTCGTACGTGAACTACCTGCTGCCCGGCATCCTCGTCATCACCATCGCCTCGGGCGTCTCCTACACCGCGTTCCGGCTGTTCCTGGATACGCAGAGCGGGATCTTCGAGCGGTTCCAGTCGATGCCGATCGCCCGGTCGTCCGTGTTGTGGGCGCACGTCGGCACCTCGCTGGTCGCGAACATGATCTCCGTCGCCGTCGTCGTCCTCGCCGCCGTCGTCATGGGGTTCCGCTCCGGTGCGGGCGTCCTGGCCTGGCTCGCCGTCGCCGGGATCCTCATCCTGCTCACGCTGGCGTTGACGTGGATCGCGGTGATCCCTGGCCTCACCGCGAAGTCGGCGGACGGCGCGAGCGCGTTCTCCTACCCGCTCATCCTGCTGCCGTTCATCAGCTCGGCGTTCGTGCCCACCGACACCATGCCTGGCCTGGTACGCGCCTTCGCCGAGAACCAGCCGGTGACGTCCATCGTCAACGCCATCCGGAACCTGCTCGCGCAACAGCCGGTCGGCACCGACATCTGGGTCGCCCTGGCCTGGTGTGTCGGCATCCTCGTCGTGGCGTACGCCTTCGCCATGGTCGCCTACCGGCGCAGGATCTCCTAGCGCAGGGTCACGACTGGCTGAGCTCGCTCAGCGTGACGCTGTGCAGGCCACGCTCGGCCATCCGGGTCAGTAGCCAGTCGGTCGTCGCGACGACATCCCGGCGCGCGGAGGTGCCCTCGTGGAGGACCACGACGGCGCCTCCGCTGATCTGGGCGAGCAGCCGCTGCTCTCGCCACGAACCGGCTTCGGGGGGCGGACCGTCGGTGATCGCGACGGTGCCCAGCACGCAGCGCAGGCCCAGCGCTTGCGCCTCGCGCACCATCGAGCGGGTCGTCCACCCCGAACCCGGGCGCCACCAGCTCACCTCCTGGTAGTCGGCCAGGAGGTCGCGCGCCTCGGTCAGGTGCTCTCGAAATCGCTTGCGCGACAGCAGGATCGTCGCCTCGTCGTGCATCAGGTGGTCGCCCAGCTCGTGGCCCTCATCGACGATCCGGGCGACGACCCCTTCGTTCCCGGTGATGCGGTCGCCGATGAGGAAGAACGTCGCGCGAGCCTCGTGCCGCGCGAGCACGTCCAGGACCGCGTCGGTCAGCTCGGGGTGCGGGCCGTCGTCGAAGGTCAGCGCGACCAGCGGTTCGTCGGTCTGGCGTGAGCAGCAGACCGTCGGCAGCGCCACACCGGTCGCCCACCGGGCGGACGCGTCCAGCGCCTGTCCGGTGGCCTGCCCAGCCCACTCACCTCTCATCCGAGGCGTCCCGCCCGGCTTCGAAGAACGTCACGAGCGCGTCAACGTCTGGAAGCTCGGAAGCATCCCGGAGGGCGCCGAACGGCGCGTTCCAGAACTCGCCCTCGCGGCGGGTCCAGGGGCCGACGTACGCGTACGGGCCGGTATGCGTCGAGTCACCGGGCGACGCGCCGTAGTTGACCTCGCCGACGGTGATGCCGACGTCGAAGTGCTCGGGCCAGAGGACCGGTTCGACGTCGGAGGCGAACGTCCGCAGCGCGGCATCTCCCCGGCCGAACCAGGCCAGCAGCTGGCCGAGCGCCTCCGGGTCGAGCGCCAGCGGCTCGTCGGGGTCGACGCCGGACCCGCCGGCGTAGACGTCGGCGAGGTCCGAGATCTGTTGGCCGGTCGCCCCGGCAAGCTCACGGCAGGTGCCCTCGAGCCGCAGCCGCCCTCCATCCCAGACGAGGTCGTGCCCGTCGACGCCTACCGAGGAACGGCGGCCACCGAAACCGCCGGGGCGGACCCGCAGCTCGATGGACTCTTGGGTGCGGAACTGTGGACCGGCGATCACCAGCTCGGCCACGCCGTGCAGCGAGCGCCGCGTCGCGACGAGCATCGCCTCGTCCATCCTCGTTCCTCCTCTGCTCCGGAGTGCCACCGTCTCACGCCAGTCCGAGCGTTCACGCATCCCAGTGGATGACGGTGACCTGCCGGCCGTCGGTGTGTGTGCGAACCGATGACCGCGCTCGTCGAGAGCCAGCCGGGCCGGGCCGGTGAACGTCTGGTCCCAGGTGATCGACGAGTCCGAGGAGCCGGTCTCCAGCTCCGGCCACTCGAGCCGGACTGCACCGCTGCCCGGGTCGTGCCAGCGCGGGTGGCCGTTGACCGAGAGGACGCCACCCATCGGCAACAGGTCCCCGGGTGACGCGTCGAAGGCCACAGGCCAGACGAAGCGCGTCTCCTCCTGCGACCACCGGGCAAGACTGTTCGACCGGAACGACCCTGGCTCCTCGGGGTCCCACTCCTCACCCGTACTGAGCACGACGTCGTCGCCCACGAAGCAGGCACCGGCGATCTCCCCGTCGAGGTTGCTCGTCGGGACCTGTTCACCGGGGGAGTCGAGGACGGCTGCGTTGTGAAGGGCCGCCTCCAGGTCCCACACGTCGAGGACGCCCCAGGGATGCCAGAGCCATCCAGCGGAGAGGAGGTAGCGCCCAGTCGAAGAAACGGCCAGCCGCGGCCCACGTCGTAGAGGTCGTCGCCCAGCCACACGAGCCGGCGCGCGTCCGGGACCGCGAACAGCTCCCGGCGACCTCGCGCATACCGGCGTATCTCCAGCGCCCGGCGTCGGTGCTCGCCACGCCATCCGAGGGCGGGTCGACGGTGGCCCCGGTTAGTCGGGGTCCCCGCGAAGTATCGGAGCGGAGCGGAGAACTTCGTGGGGTGAACTAGCCTCCCTGCGTGGGGACGCGTTGGACCGCCGAGCAGGTGCTGTCGCTCGCGCCCGACGCCTCGTCGAAGAGCGCGGCCCGCGCGCTGTCGACACCGGCGCCCTGGTCCGACACCGGAACCGTGAAGTCGCTGGTCTGGGGCCGGTGCCGGGGCACCGGGTCGAAGCCGTACCAGACCGTGGTCGACCTCGCCGTTCCCGCATACCAGTGCACGTGTCCCAGCCGGAAGTCCCCCTGCAAGCACGCGCTCGGTCTGCTCCTGATCTGGGCGGCGGGCGGCGTCCCCGATGTCGCCGAGCCGGGCGACTTCGCCGCGGTGTGGGCGGACAGCCGCGAGAACCGCGCGGCCGCGGCGGACGGCGCCACTCGGGTGGCCGCGCCCAAGGATCCAGAGCAGGCCGCCCGCACCGCGGCCCGCCGGCAGCAGCGGGTGACGCAAGGCCTCGCCGAGCTCGACGTCTGGCTGCGCGACCAGGTCCGCACCGGCATCGCCGGCGCCTCCGCCGACGCGTACCGCCGGTTCGACGGCATGGCCGCCCGGATGGTCGACGCCCAGGCGCCCGGGGCGGCGGCAACGCTGCGCCGACTTCCTCAGGTGACGTCATCGGGTCCCGGGTGGCCCGGCCGGCTCCTCGCCCAGCTGGCGCAGCTGCGCCTCCTGGTGGCGGCTCACGAGCGGCTGGGGGAGCTGCCCGACCCTCTGGCCGCGACCGTTCGCTCGCGGATCGGCTACACCGTGAGCGCCGAGGAGGTGCTGACAACAGCGCCGGTTCGGGACCTGTGGCACGTGCTGGGCTCGACCGAGTCGGACTCCGGCAGCCTCGTGACCCGGCGCACGTGGCTGTGGGCCGCGGCCGCCGACCGCCCCGCGCTGGTCCTCTCCTTCGGCGCCGGTGGTCAGCAGCCCGACCGGTCCCTGGTCGGCGGCACGGCCCTCGACGCCGAGCTGCACTTCTACCCGGGCCAGCCGCCGCTGCGGGCGCTTGTGGGCCGGCAGCACGCCGAGGCGCAGACGCTGCCGGGCATCACGCCCGCTCCTCGGCCGCGCACCGTCGCGCGCCTCCTCGACGATCACGCGGACGCTCGGGCCCAGGACCCGTGGCTCACGGTCTGGCCGGCGCTCCTCGACGTCCGTCCTGCTCGCGGCGGGGGCCAGTGGCGGCTCCTCGACGAGGGCGGCGACAGCCTCCCGATGCGCGCTCACCGGGAGTCGCTGTGGCCGGTGCTCGCGGCCTCCGGAGGAGACGTCGTGACCGTCGCGGCCGAGGTCTCCGACGGATGGCTCTACCCCGTCGGGGTGTGGCCGAGGCAGGGGTATGCGTCGGCGGCGGCGGCGGGCGCACCCGCGGTGGCCTCGTGAGCCGTCGCAGCGTCGCCTGGGACGAGCTCGTCACGGCGGCCACCGTCGGCACAAGCACCCGGGCGTTGCCGCATACCGGCTTCCACCCGACCACGGTGACCGCGACCGGCCAGGCGGCGGACGACGACCCGGCCACCCACCTGCTCGACCTGGCGGCCATGGAGTCGGCCGCGAGCGCCGTCACCGTCGAACCCGCTCCGGCAACTCCT
>DATLQE010000090.1:0-4481 GCA_035535335.1 Lapillicoccus sp.
CCGGCCACGATGCGGGCGAAGGACTGCTTCATGGTGCGGACGTCGAGCAGTCGCCCGGCCTGGGTCCCGATCAGGACGAACCCCACGGGGATCGCGATCGGGAACAGACCCACGAGCAGCGCCGAGACCCAGTCCTGGTGACCGAACCGGAGCAGGACCCAGCTGGCCGCGACGAGCACCACGTATGCGCCGATGCACCACGTGGCCACGGCCACGAGGGAGAGCCGGGCCTGGAGCTCACGAATCACTCGCGACACCAGGACCCCGAGCACGGCGACCGCGACATAGACGAACGGCAGGTCGTCGGCGCCGTACCGGTCGAGGAAGAGGGCGCTGGCCGGCACGATGAGGAACACGACTGAGAGGCCGAGCAGGCCGGCCTGCGCGGCGAGGAGAAGGACGCGGTTCCTCACGCGGGTGGATGGCGCGTGCGCAGCCGTCGCACCAGCTCGGCAATGACTCCGGCCGCGATCTCCGGGCGGGTGCGCAGCGCCTCGTCGAAGTCGATCTTGCCCAGCCGGAACGCGTGGACGTCGGTCAGGGCGACGGCGGTGACCACCCGTGGCTCCGACGCGAGCACGGCGAGCTCGCCCACCACGTCACCGGGACCGAGCTCGCTCACCCGGTCCCACTGGGTGACCCGCACCGTCCCGTCGATCACCACGAACAGCCAGTCCTCGACCGCACCCTCGGTGGTCATCGTCGAGCCGGCTGGAAACCTCTCCTCCTCGAGCGTCCGGGCGAGCCCGGCCAGCACGCGGTCCGGGGTCCGCTTGAACAGCGACACGCGCTTGAGCAGCGCGACGCGCTCGATGGTGAGCAACACGGGACGACCCTAGACCGGCCGCGCCGTCGGACCTCGACCTTCGCTGTCGAGTTCGGGCATAGTGCTGACATGGTCGGGACGGCGGCAGCCGACGATCCGCCGCCTCGCCGTCGGGTTGTGCGCGACCCCGTCCACGACTACGTCGAGGTCCCCGGCGAGCTGGAGGCGCTCGTGGCGTCGGCGGCCGTACAACGGCTGCGGAACATCTCGCAGAACGCCCGAGCCAACCGGCGGTACCCGTCACTGACCGGGTTCCGCTACGAGCACGCGCTGGGCACCATGCATCTCGCGGTGGCCGGGTGGGAGAGCGCGTGGCGCACCTGCGAGGACGACGTGCGGTCCCGCTTCGCCCGCGAGGTCATCAGCGACGTCCGAGCGGCCCCGGAACTGGACCCGTGCACGGCCGCCTGGGTCAGCGGCAAGGAGGTCGAGGACACCCCGATGTGGCCGGAGTTCGCCCGGGTGATCGGGCTGGCCGTCGCCGCCGTGGGCCTGCTGCACGACGTCGGCCACCCGCCGTTCTCCCACGTGCTCGAGCGGTTCTACCAGGAGCGGATCGTCGCCGTCATGGGGCCCGACGCGGCCCTGGACCAGGCCGAGTACGCCGCCCTCACCGGCCAGGCGCAGTTCCACGAGTGGGCGGGACTGCAGATCTTCGACACCCTGCCCGACGAGTGCTTCCGTCATCTGCCCCGGTCGCTCGTCCGCCTCATCCTGTCCGACCGGTCCGGAGACGACTGGACCGACTGCCTGCACAGCGTCATCGACGGCCAGTTCGACGTCGACCGGCTCGACTACCTGATGCGCGACTCGCGCCGGGCCGGCACCGAGCTCGGCAGCATCGACTGGCGCCGGCTCGTGCACAGTCTCGAGCTCCACCAGGTGCCCGACGGATGGCGGATCGGCTTGGGCGCCCGCGCGATCTCGGCGTTCGAGACCCTGCTCGTGCAGCGCGCCCAGCACTACCGATGGGTCATCCACCATCCCGCCGCCGTTGTGGCCGACGCGGCGCTGACTCGGTGCACGGAAGGCATCTTCGACCTGGCCTGCTCTCCGCCGCATACCGAGGGCAGCGATGGCGCCGACCGAGCCGCCCTGGCCGACTTGAGGTCCGTCGTCCCGGATCTCGACTACGTCCACTCCGCGGTACGCTTCGACGCCGGAGTGGGGGTATGCCGTGACGACGCCGACCTCTTGGCCTGGCTCCGAGCGTCTCGCCGGCCGCTGACCGCGCTCGCGGATTCGGGGTCGCCCGAGCTCCGGGGGCGGGCGCGAAGGCTGTTGCGCCTGCACGACGTGTGTGACGGCTTCGCCCTCGAGCCGGTCGCGGCCTGGCGCAACTACCACGAGTACCTCGAGCGGGCAGCGCAGAACCCTGACGTGGTGGCGGCGTTGATCGAGCAGGCGCCCCCGGCCAAGACCCCCTCGTTCCTCGTCAGCGCGGCCAGCCGCGAAGCCGCCGCCCTGATGCTCACCGAGCTCCCCGCCCGGCTGAACGGGGCTCTGGACGAACTGCTGGGCGACGACGACCACGTCGGCGCCCGCGAGGTCGAGGCCTGGCTCTCCGCGACGACTCCGCACGTCGACGGCCTCGGTGAGGGGTTCTGGCTGATACAGCCCGTGGGCTTCCTGGCCGTCCGCGACGAGTTCGCCACGGTGTGGCGGGGCGACATGGAGTCGCCCCTGAGCGCGGTCAGTCCGTTCCCCCTGGCGCTCACCGCGATCGAGGTGATGCGTCCGCACTGCTACGCCTACTTCGTGCCCTTCGGAACCCCACCCTTGCACCACGACAAGGAGACGCGGCGAGCCGTCGGCGACGCCTTCTTCCACGCCATCGCCGACAGCCCAGCAGCGACGGGCGATCCCGCCTAGCGCGTGGTTGTGCGTCGGCTCGGGCGATGCGAGCCGATCGACCGGCACGCGCGGTCGGAAGCCGCCAACATCGCCGGAACATCGGGTTCGTGCCTGTCGATGTGTCCCGGCGAGGACGTGCGGCTCGGCTTCAGCTCAGTCGGTCGCGCAGCAGATCGATCTCGGCGCGCCGTTCGGTCGCAGCACCGGGCGTCTCCAGGACGACCGGTGCGTCGCAGGCGTTCAGGACGTCGACCATGACATCCAGCGGGATCGTCCCGTCCAGCAGGCCCGCATGCCGGTCTCGTCCGGAGCCCGCCTCGTCACGGGAGTTGTTCCCATGGACGAGCGTCAGCCCGCCGGTGATCGCGGTGACATCGTCGACGACCGTGTCGAGGTCGAGCCCGCCCGCCCAGGCGTGGCACAGGTCCAGGACGAACCCCGGCTGGAACTCGCCGATCGCGTCCCAGAGCCGACCGATGGCGTCGAGGTGGCGAGCCATGGCGTGATCGCCGCCGGCGGTGTTCTCGATGAGCACCGGCAGGCCGAAGCCTCCATCGTCGGCCTGACGGGCGAAGGTCTTGCGCCAGTTGTCCACGCCGGTGGCCTCGTCGCCCTCGGACAGGACATGCCCTCCGTGCACGATCAGCGCGGCCGCGCCCAGCGAGGCGGCCATGGCCGCATGCGCCGCCAGCAGCTTGCGGCTGGGAATCCGGATGCGGTTGTTGGTCGTCGCGACGTTGATCGTGTACGGCGCGTGGACGAAGACCGTCAGCGATGTCGCGGCGATCTCGTCGGCGCGAGGATGCGGCTTCGGCATCTTCCAGTCCTGCGGGTCGGCCAGGAAGAGCTGGACCGCGTCGGCACCGGAGTCGACGGCCTCGGCCAGCGGGTCGGCGTCGTCATGCCGAGCGCCGACATGGACTCCTAGGACTCGAGCGGTCACGGCCCGATGCTAGACGGGCTCACCCATGGCCCACGTCGCGGTCAACGATCTGCTGACCCACCCCGGCGACCTACTGAGCCTGGCCGGCCACTGCCGGAGGCTACGAGGAGTCGCCCTTCCGGCCCCAACAGGCGTGGAGCAGCTCCCTCCGCAGCCAGACCGTCGGGTCGGCGAGCGCCGTGGTCATCACCTCGACCTCGCGCCGGGACAGCTCGTCGCCACCACCCAGCTCGTTTATGACCTCGAGGGTCGGGATCCACCATCTCGCCCAGCGCGACTCCCCCCGCACCACCTCGGTAGACGCCTCACAGCGGATGTCCTCCAGACCACAGCGTTCGAAAAGCACCGGCAGCTTCAGCCCGAACGCCTTGTCGTACCCACGCGACGTCCACCAGTCGCCGTCTCGCCAGACCCGCTGGTAGTCGTCGTAGTGAGGGTCGGCAGGATCGACGGGAGCCCCGGCAGTCCCCCAGTCGGCGTCCTCGTCGACGAGCCAGCCGCCAGGACGCAGGCACGCGACCATCTGCCGGATCGCCTGTTGCTGGCGTCCCTGGAGATGGAACAGCATCAGTCGCGAGCAGACGAGATCGAACGAACCGGGCTCGAGCGCATCGAGCGGGTCCTCGAGGATGTTGTGCTCGACGACCTCGAGGTTCGGGATCTCGAGCCTGGCGAGGTATCGGGTGTCGACGTCGGTCGCGACCACCTGGCCGGTCGAACCGACCTGCGCTGCCAGCCACACTGCCATCGAGCCACGCCCGGCCCCGACCTCGAGACATCGCCAGCCCGGCTGGACCAGGGCGCGTCGCCGGCGCGAGGACGGATCGTAGATCTGCTCGAGTAGGTCGAGCCGCTCAT
>DATLQE010000091.1:0-3676 GCA_035535335.1 Lapillicoccus sp.
GTAGTTCTGGATCGACACCGCGAGCTGGGTGAGCAGGTCCTGGTGCTTCTGGCGCACGTAGAAGAGCACGTCCTGCTTGAGGGCGGTGGCCTTCTCCTGGTCGGTGGCCTCGAGGGTGGCGATCTCGGCGGTGAGCTTCGCATCGAGCCGCTCGGCGATGTACACGTACTGGTTGAGCCGGCCCATGGAGTCCCAGAGGTTCTGCTTCTCCATGTTGAGGGCGATGTTGTCCTTCTGCAGCTCGTCCTGTCCGTCGCGCAGCGAGTGGAGGATGCCGTCGAGGTGGCTCTGGGCCGACTGGTACTTTCGGAAGTAGTCGGTGATCCGGTCGCCGAACGGGATCATCCCAAAGACCTTCTTGGCGCCGTGGGCCTGGCTCGGGTCGAGGTCCTCGACGGTGCGGCGCAGGTCGAGCAGCGTCTTCCCGACCTTCCCGCCCTCGCTGAGCCCGCCTTCGGTCATCGCCTTGACCGGCGTCCTGAGCAGGCGGTTGGAGGACTCGGCGGCGCGCCGGATGTCGTCGTCGCCCATGGTCCGCACGTCGGCGGCCTTGGCGTCGAAGGTGGGCGACTTGCTCTGGGCGGTCAGCAGCGCCGACAGGTAGCTCTCGACCTTGGCGTCGAGGCCCGGGATGGCGGCGACGGGGACCTGGGGCGCCATCTTCGGGGCAGCCGTCTCGTTGACCGCGCCCACCGGCGCCGGCGCCTCGAGGGTGAGGACCGACGACGTGCTGGGTGGTGGAGTCAGCGGCTGGACGGCCTCGGCGGCGGGCGGCGGTGCGGCGGCGGCAGCGCCGGAGGAAGGCTGGTCCGACATGTGCTGGTCTCCCCTCGGTGGACTGGAACACGGGGTATGCCTGCACGCGCGGCTCCTGGCCGGGCCGGCATACCCCGCAGTTGCAGACGAACTGACAATCTACGCGGTTCCCGAGCACGCCCGAGGTCCGGTTCTGCCCTGAGCTCACCCTGGGCGGCCGGACGACCGCCTCAGGTGGGTCACATCGACTTGCCGCCGGTCGGGGTGACCGCGAAGAACCCCCCCTTGCACTGCCCGGCGATGTCGCCCGGCTTGGTGTCGCCGACGAATCGGTAGAGCGGCCAGCCGGCCAGGGTGACCTGCTGCTTGCCGTCCTTGCGGGTGATCGTCCCCACGGCGGTCGCCTCGATTCCGCCTACCGCGATCTGCGCATCGTCCGCGAGCAGCGGCTTCCACTGGTCGAGGCACGCGTCGACGCACCGGGAGACCGGCGGGGAAGCGCTGTCCTTGTCCGAGCGGTAGAGCGTCAGGCCGGCGCCGTCGACGACGACGGTGCCGTTCTTCGGCGTCGCCGCCGCGTCGAGTCGCAGGACCGGCTTCGCCGGCGGGGGCGGCGGGGGAGGCGGCTCGGGTGCCGGCGTGGGCGGCGTCGTCACCGTGACGGTGGCCGGAGGCGGGACCGGCGCGGCCGCGGAACGATCGAGCTGCCCGATGGTGGCGGCGGCGATCACGCCTCCGGCGGTCAGCACGATCACTCCCGCCAACAGGTGCCTGGGGATCCGCTGCATGACGCACTCCTCTACTGTTCGGTGGTCCGACATTCCAGACACGGCTCCGCGGCCGGGGCGGTTCAGCGGCGCGTGTCGCGACGACCTCGGAGCGGTGCCGTGAACCGAGCGGCTCCTCGGCACGTGTCATTACCGGGGGTTCGCGGCAGGTAGGTCGGGCAGTCAGCTGGAGCCGAGCAGGAGTCCGAACGTCATGGCAAGGACCCGAACGACCGATCGGCAGTCCGCTGCCGACGAGGCGCTCATCCGAGCGCTGTACACCGAACACGGGCGCTCACTCCTCGCGTATGCCACCAGGCTCACGGGAGACCGCGCCGCCGCGGAGGACATCGTGCAAGAGACGTTGGTGCGGGCGTGGAAGCACTCCGACACGCTCGTCAACGGGAAGGGCTCGGTTCGCGGCTGGCTGCTCACGGTCGCGAGGAACCTCGTCACCGACCGGGCCCGGTCACGTGCCGCCCGGCCGACGGAGGTGGCGCCTCCGGCCGACGCGGCCCTCAACGACCCGCATACCGGCCAGGACGTCGCGACGGAGGTCGTCGACCGGATGGTCGTCGTCGACGCCATGGACACCCTGTCGCACGAGCACCGGTGCGTCATTCGTGAGCTGTACTTCCACGGCCGCAGCGTCAGCGAGGCCGCGGTGGCGCTGGGCGTGCCGCCGGGGACGGTCAAGTCCCGTTCGTTCTACGCGCTCCGCGCGATGCGGGAGGCGCTCGAGACGCGCCGGACCGGTCCTACGGAGGTGACGCCATGACCACCAGCCACCCCCGCGAGTCCCTCGGCGCCTACGCGCTGCTGGCCCTCGACGACACGGAACGTCAGGAGGTCGAGGCGCACCTCGCCTCGTGCGCAGACTGCCGCGCGGAGTACGAGGAGCTGAGGACCATGACCGACCTGCTGGGGGACCTGCCTCCGGAGGCGCTGCTCGACGGGCCGCCCGAGGACGGCGACCTGGTGCTGCACCGGACGCTGAACGCGGTCCGCGAGGAGCGCCGCAGCGAGACGGTCGGCCGGCGTTGGTTGGTGGGGACCGCGGCCTCGGTGGCCGCTCTCGCGCTGTTGGCCGGAGGGGTGTTCGCCGGGCGGCAGTCGGTCGAGCCGGTGGTGGCGGTGCCGACCCCGACTCCGACGGCGACCTCAACCACGGTGGCGGGCACGTTTACCGTGGCGGCGCAGGACCCGACGACCGGCGCGCAGCTGTCCGCCCGCGTGGTGCCGGCGGCCGGCTGGGTGCGCGTCAACGTCCAGGTCAAAGGCATCGGCGAGGGGCAGCGCTGTCGCATCGTCGTGGTGGCCAAGGACGGCCACCGGGAGATCGCCGGCAGCTGGCTCGTGTCGGCGGCCGGCGCGGCGTCCGGGACGACCCTCGACGGCGCGGCGATCGTCCCACCGGACCAGGTCGCCTCGGTGGTCATCGAGAACGAGAACGGTGCTCAGTTCGTGACGGCGGTGCGAGCGTAAGCCGCCTTTTGAAGCGCTCGATCGGCGTGACGCGGGCCCGCTCGAGCAGAGGGTTGGACATCGCGCACACACTAGGCACATCGCCGGCAGGATCGAACCTATCCGCGACGTGACGACCGTATGCGCAGTGAGAGCCCCCGCACGGACCCTCCCGCGAGGGCTTCTGTCCGCTGTCCGTGCCTGGCCTGACCGGTGCGGCCCGTAGTTCGATCACGTGCGCAGGGAAGGACGTGCCTCGAAGGCCCTCACCCACGCGTCGGCGGTGAGATCGCGCGGCAGCGGGTCGCGTCGGGAGATATCGGACGCGAGCCCCCGCGCCACCGCGTGGGGGACGCCGTTCCGGGTGAGGACGGCCACCAGGCCACGTCCCTTGCTGCGAAAGACGCGGCTCACCCATGCCTGGTAGGTCCGCTGTGGCGCCAACGGAAGAAGTGGCGTCACGCGTCGGTCGATGACGAGGAGACCGGCGTCCACGCTCGGGCGAGGCCGGAACGCGGTAGCAGGGACGCGCCGGTCGAGCGCGAACTCGAACCACGGCCACCACTGGGCGGTGAGCTGCGTCGCACCTCCGACGCCAGCGCGCTTGCGTGCCACCTCCCACTGCGTGACCAGGATGGCGCTCGACCAGCCGGTCGTCGCGAACAGGTGCCGAAGGACGGGTGTGGTCA
>DATLQE010000092.1:0-3920 GCA_035535335.1 Lapillicoccus sp.
CGCCGCGCGCCGTCAGCAGGTCGCGGCCGTCCCGGCGCGCCTGCGCCACGACGAAACCCATGACGACCATGCCTCCGACCAGGCAGACGAGCATGCCCAGAACCAGCGCGAACATGTGACCAGTGTGACCCATGAGGTTGCGTGAACCGCGGCGCCACGCTCGCAGCGTGACCGAACCGTCACCGAGGCGACCGGATGTGGCCGCTTCCCGTTCCGCACGGCGCCCCGGTCTGGCAGGGTCTAAGAACGGCAACGTTGCCGCGCGTCGGACCTGGCCGCCTGGCCGCCTCGATAGCGTCCGCCTGCACTGAGTAGCCAACACTCCTCACACCATCCAACAGCAGGGAGACCACCATGTCGTTCGCCGACGCTATTCGCAGTGTCTTCTCCCAGTACGTGGGGTTCACCGGCCGCGCCAGGCGGTCAGAGTTCTGGTACTGGACTCTCTTCCAGATCATCCTGGGCATCATCGCCTCGATCCTCGACCGCGCCGCCTTCGACCGTAACAACGGAGCCTTCAGCGCGGTCGTCGGGCTCGCTCTGCTCCTGCCGTCGCTCGCCGTGGCGGTGCGCCGGCTGCACGACTCGGGTCGCACTGGCTGGTGGCTGCTCATCGGGCTCATCCCGGTGATCGGCACGATTGTGCTCATCATCTTCTACGTGCAGGACAGCCAGGGGGACAACAAGTACGGCCCGTCTCCCAAGGGAGTCAGCGCCGGCGGCGCTCCCCCCGTCACCGCTTAAGCCTCAGCGGGTCAGGCGGGCTGGGGCCGGGCGACCTCCGTCATGCGCTGAGAGACGACCGTCGTCACGCCGTCGCCGCGCATCGTCACGCCGTAAAGAGCGTCGGCGATCTCCATCGTCCGCCTCTGGTGGGTGATGACGATGAGCTGGCTGGAGTCGCGCAGCTCCTCGAGGAGGACCAGCAGGCGACCGAGGTTGGCGTCGTCGAGGGCCGCCTCCACCTCATCGAGGATGTAGAACGGTGAGGGCCGGGCCGTGAAGATGGCGATGAGCAGGGCGACCGCCACGAGCGACCGCTCGCCTCCCGACAGCAGCGACAGCCGCTTGATCTTCTTGCCCGGCGGCCGCGCCTCGACGTCGAGGCCGGTCGTCAGCATGCTGCTCGGGTCGGTGAGGACCAGCCGTCCCTCACCGCCCGGGAACAGCCGCGCGAAGACCCGCTCGAACTGCACCGCCACGTCGTGGTACGCCTCGGTGAACACCCGCTCGATCCGCTCATCCACCTCACGGAGGATGTCGAGCAGGTCGCGCTTGGACCGCTTGAGGTCCTCCAGCTGCGTGGTGAGGAACGTGTGCCGCTCCTCGAGCGCGAGGGGGTTGATCCGGCCGAGCGCCGCGAGCCGCCGTTCACCGCTGCGCAGCCGCTTCTCCTGCACCTCTCGCACGTATGCCACGGGCTCGGCCGGCTCGTCGCTCCCGTCCGGCGGTGGCTGCGGAACCAACCGGTGCGGGCCGAACTCCTCCACCAGGGTCGTCGGGTCGACTCCCAGCTCCTCGATGGCCCGGGTCTCGAGCTGCTCGATCCGCAGCCGCTGCTGCGCGCGGGCGACCTCGTCGCGGTGCACGGAGTCGGTGAGCTCCCGCAGCTGGTCCTGGAGGACGACGACCTCGCGGCGCAGCACGCCGAGCTCGGCGTCGCGCGCGGTCCGGGCCTCCTCGGCGCGCCGGCGCAGCACGTCGGCCTGGTCGGCGGCGTCGGCCAGGACCCCGGCGGCGTAGGCCGCCCCGACCCGGACCGCCTCGGCCACGTCGGCCTCGCGCAACCGGCGCAGCCGGCGGGCCTCGTGCCGGGCGCGCGCGTCGATCTCGGCCACGGCGGCCGCCTCCAGCGAGGTCGCCCGGTCGTGCAGTGCGCGGGCCCGCTCCTCACGCGTCCGCAGCGCCAGCCGGAGCTCGGTCTCGTGCGCCCGGGCGGCGGTCGCCGCGGCATCGAGGCGGTCCCGCTCGTCGGTCGAGAGGTCCTCTCCGGCGTCCCCGGCCTCGCCATCGGCTCCGATGGAGACCCCCGGTTGGCCGACTGCCGCGTCGTACCGCTCGGTGAGTGCGCCGTGCTCGGCCCGGTCTGTCTCGAGGGCACCTTCGGCGACGGCGATGGCGAGCTCCGTCCGCTCGGCCTCGGCCCGCGCGCTCCGGACGGCGACACCGAGCGCCCCCAGCTTCTCCGCGACCGCCGACATCTTCGCGTCGGACTCGTGCAGCTGGTCGAGGGCCGCCTCCACGGTGTCGGCGGCCTCGGCGACCCGGCTGCTCAGCGCACCGATGGCGAAGCGGGCGCGCTCCCCGCGGCTCGACGCCTCGGCCAGCCGCTCGCGCGCCTCGTCGACCGCGGCCCGGATCTCGAGAAAGCTCGGCGCCGCGGCGCTTCCTCCGCGGACCCACCCCGGGCCGAAGACGTCGCCGTCACGAGTCACCGCGATGACGCTGCGGTGGAGCAGCGCGGCCGCCGCGTCCGCGTCCTCGACCAGCGCGACGCGCTCGAGCATCCGCTCGACGGCGGGCCGCAGCCGGTCGGGACACGTGACGACGTCGAGAGCCCATCGCGCTCCGTGGGGCAGCGCCGGCCACGCCGCCCGGTCGACGGACCCCGCCGTCTCGGGCACCAGCAGCCCGGCCTGACCCGCGTCGTCGGACCGCAGCCGGGTGACGGCGGCGGCCGCCCCGGCCAACGTGTCCACGGCAAGCGCGTCACCCGCCCACCCGAGGGCCGCGGCGACGGCCCCCTCGCGCCCGGCCTCGACCTCCAGCAACGACGCCACCGAACCGGAGATCGTGTGCGCCTGGTCACCCGCCGCCAGCAGCGCCGCCGCGCCGTCCTTGCGGCGCAGGCTCAGCTCCAGCGCGTCCACCCGCGCCGCGGACGCCTGATGGTCGCGTTCGGCGGTGCGTTCGGCCTCCTGCAGCTCCTCCAGCTGGACGCGCAACTGGTCGAGATGCGCCGCGGCACTCTCATACCCCGAGTCGAGGTCCTCCTCGCCGACCTCCTCGGCGGCGATCGACGACTCCAGCGCGGCGAACTCGCGCTCCGCCTGGGCCGACCGGCCCCGCGCGGCCTGGACCGTTTCGCGCATCCGGCCGATCTCGCCCTCCGCAGCCTCGATACGGGACGCCTTGGCGGCCACCTGTCCGGCCAGCCGGGCCAGTCCCTCGCGCCGGTCCGCGACGGCGCGCGCCACCCGGGCCAGCCGCTGCTGCTCGGCCGTGTAGGCCTGCTCGGCGTCGACGCGCCCGGAGACGGCGGCCTCGAGCGCGGCCGTGGCGTCGGCGACCTCGACGAGCAGCGCCTCGTGCTGGCCGAGCAGCTCGGCGGCCTGGCGACGCAGCTCCTGCGGGTCGCGGCTGGTCGTCCCCGAACCGGCCTCACGGGCGTCGTCGGCCAGGTCCTGGCGAAGGAGGCGGACCCGCTCGGCGGCCAGCGACCCCGTTGAGGTGAGCCGCTCGGTCAGGCGCGACAACGCATACCAGCGCTCCTGCGCACGGGCGAGCTCCGGCCGCGCCGCCTCACCGGCCGCCTCCAGCTCCGCGATCCGCCCGCCGAGCCGGCCGAGACCGTCCTCGACCTCGGTCCGGCGCACGAGCAGGGCGGTCTCGTCGGCGACCTCCTGCTCCAGCGTCGCGGTCAGCTGGATGAGGTCGTCCGCCAGCAGCCGCAGCCGGGCGTCACGAACGTCGACCTGGATGACGGCGGCCCGGCGCGCGGTCTCCGCCTGCCGGCCGAGCGGCCCGAGCTGCCGGCGGATCTCCCCGGTGAGGTCGGTGATCCGGGTGAGGTTGGCCTCCATCGCCTCCAGCTTCCGCAACGCACGCTCCTTGCGCTTGCGGTGCTTGAGGACCCCGGCTGCCTCCTCGATGAACCCGCGCCGCTCCTCGGGCGTCGCGCGGAGCACGGCGTCGAGCTG
>DATLQE010000093.1:0-6075 GCA_035535335.1 Lapillicoccus sp.
GCACCAGCGGCCGTTCGCCTTCGACGCCGACCACCCTCAGGTGCTGGTCGGCACCGACGAGGGCCCCACGCCGGTCGAGTTCCTCCTGCATGCCCTCGCGGCCTGCCTCACCGCCGGGGTGGCCAACGTCGCCGCAGCGCGCGGCGTGACGCTCACCGAGGTATCCTCCACCGTCGAGGGTGACATCGACCTGCTGGGAATCCTCGGACTCTCCGACTCGGTCCGCAACGGCTACCAGCAGCTGCGGGTGAGCTTCGTCATCCGCGGAGACGACCCCGAGAAGCTTCGCGCCGTCGTCGAGCAGTCCCGCCGGCGGTCGGCCGTGTTCGACGTGCTCACCCACGGCGTGCCGGTGACGATCGAGGTCGACGCCGCCACGGGAAACCTCGCTCACTGCTAGGACGAGCTCCCGTGCACGTCACCGACACCATCGTCATCGGAGGCGGCCAGGCCGGGCTGGCCGCCTCCTCCTTCCTCGCGGGCGGTGGTCACGATCACGTGGTCCTCGAACGGGGTCGCGTCGGTCAGCGCTGGCGCTCCGGCGTGTGGGACTCGCTGCGGCTGCTGTCCCCGAACTGGATGAACTCGCTCCCCGGCTGGGGGTATCAGGGCGCGGACCCCGACGGGTTCGCTTCCGCCGCGGACTTCGCCGACCACCTCGCTGGCTACGCGGAGTCCTTCCAGGCCCCGGTCGTCGAAGGAGCCGGGGTCCAGGACCTTCGCATCGTCCGAGGAGAATTCGAGGTCACCACCGCCGTCGGAGCGTGGCGGAGCCGCCACGTCATCCTCGCCACCGGCTGGTGCGACCTGCCGCGCGTCCCGTCGTGGGCTCAAGATCTCCACAAGAGCGTCGCTCAGCTCACCCCCCACGAGTACCGCAACGCCGCATCGCTTCCCGACGGTGGTGTCCTCGTGGTGGGGGCCTCGGCGACCGGGGTGCAGCTCGCTCAGGAGCTGCGTGAGGCCGGCCGTGACGTGACCATCGCGGTTGGTCGGCACACACGGATGCCGCGGACCTACCGTGGTCGGGACGTCTACTGGTGGCTCCTGCGCCTCGGGATGCTCGACACGAGCATCGACACCGTCCGCGATGCGCGCCGGGCACCGTTCGAGCCGTCCTACCAGGTCGTCGGACGGTCAGACCTCCGCACGGTCGACCTGGCCACCCTGCAGGCGGACGGGGTGCGCCTCGTCGGTCGCGTCACGTCCGCAGATGGTCGCCGGCTTCGGTTGGCCGCGGACCTGGCCGACATCCTCGGGCAGGCCGACCGGCGCCTGGACCGGCTCCTCTCCGCCATCGACTCCCACATCGACGCCGCCGGGCTCGGGGATGACCTGCCGCCGGCCCCACCGCGCGCTGTCATCGCCCATCCACACCACGAAGACTCACTTCACACGCAGCGCGACCACATCCGAACCGTGGTCTGGGCGACCGGACATCGCCGGTCCTATCCCTGGCTCTCGGTCCCCGTCCTCGACGAGCGGGATGAGATCCGGCAGCACCACGGCCGCACCCCCGTTCCAGGGATGTACGTGCTCGGCTACCGCTTCCAGCACTACCGGAGCTCGAACTGGATCTGGGGGATCGGCCGTGACGCCGCCGAGGTATGCGCGTCGATCCTCGGCGCGGACCGGGCCGGTCGGCGCTCGGGCCGGTTCGAGGGGCTCGGGGATGTGCGCTGCGCCTGACCACTCCGCATACGACGTCGTCGTCGTCGGGGCCCGCGCGGCCGGCGCCTCGACGGCTTTTCTGCTGGCCCGGGCGGGTCTGCGCGTGCTGCTCGTGGACCGTGGTCGGTACGGGAGCGACACGATGTCCACCCACGCGCTGATGCGCGGAGGCGTCCTCCAGCTGTCGCGCTGGGGACTGCTCGACGCCGTCGTCGCCGCTGGAACTCCACCCGTGCGGCTCACCACCTTCCACTACGCCGAGGCCGTCGTACCCATCGAGATCGTGCCCAGCTTCGGGGTCGACGCCCTGTATGCGCCCCGCCGCACCGTCCTCGACCGTCTGCTCGTCGACGCGGCCTCCCAGGCTGGCGCCGACGCGAGGTTCGGCGCCGCGGTGACCGACCTCTGCCGGGACCGGCGGGGATTCGTGACGGGGGTCGCGGGCCGGACGAGGGACGGCGAGCGCTTCGGTGCTCGGGCCCGGGTCGTCGTCGGCGCCGACGGGATCAGCTCGGGTGTCGCCGCGCTCGTGGATGCGCCGGTCGAAAGACGGGGCACGAGCGCCAATGCGGTCACCTACGGATACTGGTCGGGCCTCGAGACGAACGGTTACGAGTGGAACTTCCGTCCTGGCGCTGCTTCGGGCGTGATCCCCACCAACGACGGTCTGGCCTGCGTGTTCGCCGGCGCGCCGCGCGGCCGTAGCGGTCGTGGGGGGATGGAGACGCTGATTCGGGTGGTCCGCGACTCCTCACCCGAGCTCGCGAGGCGTCTCGCAAAGGCGTCCGCCCCTCGAGAAGTCCGCTTCTTCCGGGGATACCCCGGGTTTCTGCGGCGATCGTGGGGGAACGGCTGGGCCCTCGTCGGGGATGCCGGGTACTTCAAAGACCCGATCACCGCGCATGGCCTCACCGATGCGCTCCGGGACGCCGAGCTGCTCGTCCGCGGGATCCTCGACGTCCTGGGTGGTGGCCACGAGGACGTCGCCCTGGCGGAGTACCAGGCGACCCGGGATGCGCTGTCCGCCGAGCTGTTCGCCGTCACCGAGATCATCGCCGGACACGGGTGGACCGACGAGGAGATCTCCGACCTCCTCGTGCGGCTCAGCCGGTCGATGTCGGGCGAGGTCTCGGCGCTGGCCGCGCTCCCAGCGCTTGAAGTTCAACCATCTGGTTGACCGTCTTCTAAACGGCGAGTATCGTCAACCATGTGGTTGAGGATCTGGTCGAGGTCGATGCGGTCTTTCACGCGCTGGCCCACCCCACACGGCGCGAGATGCTCGCGCGACTGCGGCGCTCGGACCTCACCGTCGGGCAACTGGCCCGACCGCTGCCAGTCTCGCTGGCGGCGGCCTCGAAGCACGTAGCGGTGCTCGAGCGGGCGGGGCTCGTCTCGCGGACCGTCCAGGGGCGGACCCATGTATGCCGCCTCACGCCAGGCCCGCTGGCGTCGGCGGCGGCGTGGCTCGACACCTACGAGACGTACTGGAACGAGCGTCTGGACGCCCTCGAGCGAACTCTGCTCGACGGCCCGACCGGTGACCCCCACCCACAGGAGGACTGACCCGATGACCCTGCCCGCCGTACGCGTCCGGCGCACGCTGCCCTTCCCCCGCGAGCGCGTCTACCGGGCCTGGCTCGACCCGGACACGATGGTCCGCTGGTTCGTCGACCCGAGGTTCACCGACGGGCGAGCCGAGGTCGACGAGCGGGTCGGCGGTTCCTACCGGATCTTCCAGGTGGACCCTGAGGGCGATCTGACCGGCGGTAGCGAAAACCAGATCGTCGAGCTGGTCCCGAACGAGCGAATCGTCCTGTTGTGGCGCTTCGTTGGGCCGGAGCGGCTGGAGGGCGAGACCTACGAGACACGGCTGACCGTGACCTTCGCGGAGCCGCAGCCGGGCGAGACCGAGCTCACTGTCGTCCACGAGCAGCTCGACGAGCTGGCCGAGGCGATGCCGCAGGTCGCCGGCCACGTCCAGCAGGGCTGGGCGGCCACGCTAGACCGGCTGGTGCCGGTCCTGTCAGAGGAGGAGACGCAATGACAACCATGTCCGACGCCGAACTGGAGACGCTGTTCGGCGACCCCGTGGCCCAGAAGCTTCTGGCCGCGTCGCTACCGGCCCGACTCGCCTACAGCGGGAAGGACGGCTCGCCACGGGTGGTCCCGATCGGGTGGGACTGGGACGGCTCGCACCTGCTCATGTGGACGACCCCGAACGCGCCCAAGGTCAGCGCGCTGCGACGTGACCCGCGGGTGGCGGTCACGATCGACACGAACGACTTTCCGCCGAAGGTGCTGCTCGTGCGGGGCACGGCCGAGCTCGAGGAGACCGACGGCGTCCCGCAGGGCTATCTCGACGCCGGCCACAAGATGGTCGACGACGAGAACTATGCCGAGTGGGAGGCAGGAGTCACCGGGCTCTACGACTCGATGGTCGAGATCCGGATCACGCCGACGTGGGCCAAGATCCTCGACTTCGAGACCCGGATCCCGAGCGCGGTCGAGGAGCTGGTGCGCGAGAAGCAGGCGACCGGCTGACCGGATCTCCACGCGCGAGAGGCCAACTTCGGCCGCTCCGGATGGTGTCAGAGCGGCAGAAGTTGGCCTCTCGGCTGGACGCGGACGACCTAGGATTCGCCGCCCGCGTTGCCGCTGGTCCCGGCCGTGACGTCGTGGAGGCGGTACTTCTCCGCCGCCTTGGCGGCGTAGTCCGCCGGAACCTCGCCCCGCTTGGCCAGCTGCTGCAGCGTCCGCACCGCGAGCGACGGCCCGTCGATGTGGAAGAACCGGCGCGCCGCCGGGCGGGTGTCGGAGAAGCCGAAGCCGTCGGCGCCGAGCGACATGAAGTCGCCCGGGACGAACTGCGCGATCTGGTCCTGGACGCCGCGCATATAGTCGGACACCGCCAGCACCGGTCCCGGAGCGTCGGCCAGCTTCTGGGTCACCCACGGCACCCGCTGCTCGGCCTCGGGACGCAGGAACTCCTGCTCGTCGCAGGCCATCCCGTCGCGCCGCAGCTCGGTCCACGACGTGACCGACCACACGTCAGCCGCCACCCCGAAGTCCTCGGCCAGCAGCTGCTGCGCCTCGAGCGCCCACGGCACGCCCACGCCCGACGCCAGCAGCTGAGCTCGCGCCGGCTGGTGCTCCCAGCCGTCGGTCTTGGCCGGTGCCAAGAGGTACATCCCACGGATGATCCCCTCGACGTCGACGTTCTCCGGCTCCTTGGGCTGCACGAGCGGCTCGTTGTAGACGGTGAGGTAGTAGATGACGTTCTCCGGGTTGTCGCCGTACATCCGGCGCAAGCCCTCATGGACGATGTGCGCGATCTCGTAGCCGTAGGCCGGGTCGTAGGACACCACCGCCGGGTTCGTCGAGGCGAGCAGCGGCGAGTGCCCGTCGGCGTGCTGCAGGCCCTCACCGGTCAACGTGGTCCGGCCGGCCGTCGCGCCGATGAGGAACCCGCGGGTCATCTGGTCGGTCGCCGCCCAGATCCCATCGCCCGTCCGCTGGAACCCGAACATCGAGTAGAAGACGTAGATCGGCACCATCGGCTCGCCATGCGTCGCATACGACGTGCCGACCGCCGTGAAGGCGGCGAGCGACCCGGCCTCGTCGATGCCGAGGTGGAGAATCTGGCCCTTCTCGGACTCCCGGTAGGCCAGCATGAGCTCGGCGTCGACCGGCGTGTAGTTCTGCCCGTGCGGGTTGTAGATCTTGATTGTCGGGAAGAACGAGTCCATCCCGAAGGTGCGCGCCTCGTCGGGGATGATCGGCACGACCCGCGAGCCGAACTCCTTGTCGCGCATGAGGTCCTTGAGCAGCCGGACGAACGCCATGGTCGTGGCGATCTCCTGCTTGCCGGACCCCTTCTTCAGCTGCGCGTACGCGTCGTCGCCCGGGAGTTTCAGCGAGTCGTGCTGCACCCGCCGCGACGGCACGTTGCCCCCGAGGGCGGCCCGGCGCTCGAGCATGTACTGGATCGCCTTGTTGTCCTTGCCGGGGTGGTAGTACGGCGGCTGGTAGGGGTCGGCCTCGAGCTGCTCGTCCGAGATCGGGATGCGCATGTCGTCCCGGAACAGCTTGAGGTCGTCCAGGGTCATCTTCTTCATCTGGTGGGTCGCGTTGCGACCGGCGAAGTGCGAGCCGAGGCTGTAGCCCTTGATCGTCTTGGCGAGGACGACCGTCGGCTGCCCGGTGTGGTTCAGGGCGGCCTGGTATGCGGCGTAGACCTTGCGGTAGTCGTGGCCGCCCCGCTTGAGCTTCCACCACACGTCGTCGTCGGACCAGTTCTCGACCATCGCGCGGATCCGCGGGTCGCGCCCGAAGAAGTGCTCCCGGACGTAGGCGCCGTCGTTGGCCCGGAACGTCTGGTAGTCGCCGTCGCTGGTCGAGTTCATG
>DATLQE010000094.1:0-2335 GCA_035535335.1 Lapillicoccus sp.
TCCTCCAACGCGACCGCCGGCGGCGCCTGCACCGGCTCCGGCATCCCGCCCACCCGCATCACCGAGGTGATCGCGATCCTCAAGGCCTACACGACCCGGGTCGGCGAGGGCCCCTTCCCCACCGAGCTGTTCGACGACCACGGCGAGTACCTGCGCAAGACCGGTGCCGAGTACGGCACCACGACCGGACGGCCGCGCCGGTGCGGCTGGCTGGACACGGTGATCGGACGCTACGCCACCCGCATCAACGGCGTCACCGACTTCGTCGTCACCAAGCTCGACATCCTCACCGGCCTCGACACCGTCCCGATCTGCGTCGCCTACGACGTCGACGGCGCCCGCCACGACGAGATGCCGATGAGCCAGACCGACTTCCACCACGCCAAGCCGGTCTACGAGAGCTTGCCCGGGTGGTGGGAGGACATCTCCCAGTGCCGCACGTTCGCCGAGCTGCCGGCCAACGCCCAGCGCTACGTCGAGCGGGTCGAGCAGCTCGTCGGTGCCCGCGTCTCCGCCGTCGGCGTTGGTCCCGGTCGCGATGCCATCATCGAGCGCCACGACATGCGTCCCGTCCGTGGGCGAGCGGTCGCGTGAGCGACGCGGCGACCGACCCCGCCAGAGCCGGCTACCACATCCAGCCCACCCGAGGCTGGATCAACGATCCCAACGGCATGCTGTACCGCGACGGCCGCTGGCACGTCTTCTTCCAGCACAACCCGACCGGCGCCTTCCACACTGACATCCACTGGGGCCACGTCTCGAGCGACGACTTTGTCTCGTGGCGCGAACACCCCGTGGCCTTTGGGCCCACGCCCGAGGGTCCTGACCGGGTCGGCTGTTGGAGCGGGGTCTGCGTCGACCTCGGCGACCGCGTCGCCGCCGTCTACACGGGCATCGTCACCGACCCCGTCGACAGCACGGTGTGCGTCCGGTATGCGTCGGACCCGGACCTCGACCGCTGGTCGGATCCCCTTGCGGTGGCGACGGTTCCGGCGCTCCCGCCCGGCGAGACGCAGGTTCGCGAGATGCGCGATCCGTTCGTCTTCCAGTGGGGCGGTCGGCGCTGGGCGCTGCTGGGCGCCGGCCTCGCCGACGGTACGCCCGCCCTGCTCCTCTGGTCGTGCGACGATCTCGAGACGTGGCGGTTCGAGCGGGTCTGGCTCGGCGTCGGCGACCCGCTCCTGGCGTCGGCCGCGTCCGCCGAGATGTGGGAGTGCCCGCAGCTCGTCGAGGTGGACGGTACGTGGGCGCTGCTCCTGTCCATCTGGCGCGACAACCAGCTCGAGGGCACCGTGGCGGCTGTCGGGTCACTGGGCAGCACCCCTGACGGTTCCCCTGGCCTGTCGGTCCGAGCTTGCCGTGGGGTTGACGACGGGCGGTCCCTGTATGCGCCGCAGGTCGGCGTCGACCCCGACGGTCCGTGGTTCCTCGGCTGGGTCATGCAGGTCGGCGCACCGGTCGACGCGCCGGAGGACGCCGTGGCCGGCTGCCTGACGCTGCCCCGGCGCCTGAGCGTCGCCCGGGATGTCCTGCTCAGCCCGGTCGACCGGCGACTAGCGGCGTTGCTCGGCGAGTCGATCGAGGTCGACGACGACGGGACCCTTCCCGCGTACGCGCACCTCGCCGCTGATGAGGACGCGGTCACCCTGCGGGGTACCGAGCTGTCGGTGACGCTGCAGCCCGGCGCCGAGGCCTGGCTCGACGGCGAGGTCCTCGAGGTCTATCCGCCGGACGCGCCGCCCCGCACCTACCGCGATCCCGGCACCGCTGCCTGGCGCCTGGTGGGTGACGGGTCGGCAGCGACGGTCCGTTCGGTCGCTGGAAACGCCCGCAGGCTCGATGTCAGCGCAGGATTGTCATCCGGTGCGCCGCCCGGGTGAGGGCGACGTAGAGCCCGCGGACCCCACCAGGCGACTCCGCGACGATCGCGTCCGGGTCCACGACGACGGTCGCGTCGTACTCGAGCCCCTTGGCCGACATGGGGTCGGTGACCTGGACACGACCGTCCGGACTCGCTCCGAACGGCGCCAGGATGGCGGCGTGGGTCGACGGGGTGATCACCGCGACCGACCCCTCGACCTCCTCGAGCAGCCGCTCGACCGCGTCGGCCACCGACGCATCCATGTCAGCACCGAGCTCGCCGACGACCGGCTCGACGCCGGTCTCGCGCACCGCCTTCGGAATGTCGGCATCCGGCACGCTGCGCCGGATGACGGCGGCGGCGTAGTCGAAGATCTCGCGCGCGTTGCGGTAGTTGGTGTCCATGTGGAAGAGCCGGCGCGGCTGCGTCCCGAAGGCCTCCTCGCGCGCCACGGCGGACTCGGTGGCGTCCGGC
>DATLQE010000095.1:0-2506 GCA_035535335.1 Lapillicoccus sp.
CGGCGACGTGAGATAGGCGCTGCGGCTGGTGAAGCCCGTGGCGCCGAGCCGCGTCGTGGCGCGGTCGAGGGCCGCGGTCACCGTCGGGGCGAGGGCCGGGTCCTCGAGGGCGACGCGGCCGTAGCTCTCCACGAAGATCACCAGGACGTCCTTGCCGGTGAGACCGGCGAGCAGGCGGTCGGGCGATGTCGCCGCATGCGGATCGGTCGCGGCGAGCCGCTCGAAGTCGGCGCGGCTGGCGATGCCTCGGTTCACGTCCCGGACATGGTCGACGGCGACGGCGGACGTCTGCGCGGAGGCGACCCGCAGGTTCGGTCCGACGGTGGTTTCGACCGCGGCGAGAACTGCCCACACCCCCCCGACGATTACGACGGCGACCAGCGCGGGGCGTCGGTGCCGGGCCGAGGCCCGGGCAAGGCGGACCGCCGCCATCGGCAGGAGGACCAGCGCTGCCACCGCGACGACCGCGGCGGCGACGGCGACGAACACGGCCCGGACGCCGCCGACGCTGTCCCGGAGGACGCCGTAGCCCGCGCCGGCGTACGCCGGGTCCGACAGCGGGTCGAAGGTGCGGTAGAAGCCGACCAGCATCCCGATGTCGAGCGCCTTGAGGAGGAGGACGAGCGCGATCCCCACTCCCGCGAGCGCCGCGACGACCGTGCGGAGTCTCGCCGGGAGAAGCAGGGCGAGGACCACGAGGACGAGGAGCTCGAGGGGGATCCGTGTCAACGCCCCGCCGGACAGCTCCTCTGGCCGGCCGGGCAGGTCCAGGGCGATCCAGAGAGCGACCACCGCGAGCGCGGTCACGAGCGCGCCGAGAACGCGTCGCCCGGTCCGGCGGCTCGGCTCCTCGGGCGCAGCCGGAGGTCCAGCCGGCCGGGTCAGGGCGTCGGTCTCAGCCACCGGTCGTCCGGGCGAGCTGGACGGACGGGACTGTCGCCGAGGCGCGTCGGTAGGCGGTCAGTGCGTGGTGACGTCGCGAGAGCCAGACCACGTCCCTTCCGAACGACTCGGCCAGCAGGCCCATCGCGACGAGGAGCAGCGCCGAGGCCACGAGGGGCGGTACCAGACCGGACACGACGAACGCCAGGGTGACGCCCTGGACGCCCGCCACCACCTTGCGCCAGGGCCGCGGCCCAACCGGCACCCGCAGCCACGGCCAAACCCCCTCGGCGAGGAGCAACGCATACCGGGCGAAGCCGATCGCGAGCACCCACCAGCCGACGACGGGCCCGACGGCGATGCTGAGGACCAGGATGAGGAAGGCGTCGGTCTCCATATCGAAGCGGGCACCGAGCGCGGTGACCGACCCGGTCTGGCGGGCGACGCGGCCGTCCACGAGGTCGAGCGCGAGCGCGATCGCCGCCAGCGACACCAGCAGCGCGCGGTGGTCCGGCCCGGCGAAGGAGGCGGCCACGAGGGCGGCCACCGCCTGGCCGAGCGTGGCCCGGACCAGCGTCACGACGTTGGCGGGGCCGAACCGGGTGGTTCGAGTGCGGTGCAGACCCAACGCCAGCAACGCGGCGCCGGTCGTCGAGGCGACCAGTCCCGCCGTCCACCCGACGGCTCCGAGGCCGACGGCACCCTGGACGACGGTCAGGAGGGCCACGAGCAGGACCACGCCGGTGACCGGTGCGCGCTGAACCGTCCCCACGGGACCTCCGTCTGTAGGAGTACACAGGATGCAACGGGTCCCCGGATATCCCCAGACCCCTGCCCACAAGGACGCACAGAGGAGTCTGGCGGTTCACCGGTGGGGTGGCTCTCCGGGGACATGCATCGTCAGAGGAGGGCCGTACGGTCGGTTTGAGACAAGGAGGACACGGTCATTCGTGAGACGTGAGTCGGTCGCGTTCTGGATCCGGGCTCCCGGCGTCGGGGAGCTGCGGAGAGCGGCGGTTCCGATGGTGGGCGACGGCGAGGTGCTCGTGCGCGCCCTGCGATCGGGAGTGAGCCGTGGCACCGAGACGCTGGTGTTCCGCGGTGAGGTGCCGCCGACCGAGTATGCGCGGATGCGGGCGCCGTTCCAGGAGGGCGACTTCCCCGGACCGGTCAAGTACGGCTACCTCAACGTCGGAGTCGTCGAGCAGGGGCCGCCGGACCTTGTCGGCGGGGTGGTCTTCTGTCTGTATCCGCACCAGTCCTGGTACGTCGTGCCGGCCTCCTCGGTCGTGCCGGTTCCCGAGGACGTTCCACCGGAACGGGCGGTGCTGGCGGGAACGGTCGAGACGGCGGTCAACGCACTGTGGGACGCGCCGCCGCTGGTCGGCGACCGGGTGAGCGTCGTCGGGGCCGGCATGGTCGGTTGCTGCGTGGCGCGGGTCGCGGCCGGGATCCCCGGGACCCGCGTGACGCTCGTCGATCTGGACCCGTCGCGGGCGGGCGTGGCCGAGGCGCTCGGGGTCGGTTTCGCCGCGCCCGACGCCGCCGAGTCGGACCAGGACCTCGTCGTCCACACGACCGCCACGTCGGCGGGGCTGCAGACCAGCCTCGACCTGTCCGCGCC
>DATLQE010000096.1:0-5375 GCA_035535335.1 Lapillicoccus sp.
TATGCGGGTATGCCCGGGCCGCCGTCCATGCTCTCACGGCGCGCCGTCGTCCTTGACCTGGTGAAAGGATGCCCATCATGACTCCGACGGCGGCCCGCACGGGCCGGGCGACCACACGACACACGAGCTCCACCGGCCGCAAGGCGGAGGTGCGGATGTGGTTCGACCCCGCGTGTCCGTGGGCCTGGATGACCTCGCGCTGGCTCACGGAGGTCGAGAGGGTCCGCGACATCGACGTGACCTGGCGGGTGATGAGCCTGTCGGTCCTCAACGAGAAGCGGGACCTGGCCAAGGGCTACCGGGCTTTCCTGGACGACTCGTGGGGGCCGGTGCGGGTGGTCATCGCCGCGCAGGAGCAGTACGGCGACAAGGTCCTCAAGCCGCTCTACGACGCGATGGGCACGCGGATCCACCTCAAGCGGATGCGGAACCGCGACACGATCATCGCCGAGTCGCTCGAGGAGGTCGGCCTGCCCGCCGACCTGGCCAAGGCGGCGCACCAGAAGAAGTACGACCGGGCGCTGCGGCGCAGCCATCGGGAGGGGATCGACCTGGTCGGGACCGACGTGGGTACGCCGGTGATCGCCTTCGGCGACATTGCCTTCTTCGGTCCGGTGGTCACACCGGCGCCGAAGGGTGAGGCGGCGGGTCGACTGTGGGACGGTTGCGTCCTCGTCGCGGGCACGCCAGGGTTCTACGAGCTCAAGCGCACCCGCACGCAAGGCCCGATCTTCGACTGACGACAGGACGAGGACATGCGCGTACACATCGGCGGCGACCACGCGGCATACGAGCTCCAGCTCGCACTGGTCTCCCACCTGCAGGAGACGGGCCACGACGTGACGAACCACGGGCCGCACGTCTTCGACGCCGAGGACGACTACCCCGTCGCCGTGCTGCGCGCAGCCCAGGCCGTCGCGGAGGACCCGGGTTCGCTCGGCATCGTGCTCGGGGGGTCCGGCAACGGCGAGCAGATGGCGGCGAACAAGGTCAAGGGGATCCGCGCGGCACTCTGCTGGACGTCCGAGCTGGCCCAGCTCGCGCGCGAGCACAACGACGCCCAGGTGGTCTCGATCGGGGGCCGGTTTACCGCCACCGAGGAGGCCAAGGAGATCGTCGACACCTTCCTGGCCACCAAGTTCTCCGGCGTCGACCGGCACCTGCGCCGCCTCGAGATGGTGTCGGCCTACGAGCAGGACGGAACGCTCCCGCCGGAGCCGGCCACCGCGTAGCGGTCTGGCGCTGGTGGGGGTCGGCCACTCGTCCGATCCCATGCTCGCCCGTTTGGGTGAAGATGCCCACGCTTCGCGTGGCGGCGACCTAGATTGGCGGGATCATGACGCCGTCCAGCATCCTCCCGCGCCGCCGCGCGTCGCGGTTCATCTCCGCTGCCCTCCAGCCGGAGGTTGCCCGGTCGTCGCGCTCGGCCGTCGTCACCCAGACCCTGCTGCTCATCGCCATCGGCGTGACGCTGTTGTGGATCGGATGGGGGTGGCCGCGGCTGCCGTTCACCGTATACGCACCGTTCGTCGTCGTCGGCGGTCTCT
This sequence comes from Lapillicoccus sp., assembly GCA_035535335.1. Lineage (GTDB taxonomy): Bacteria > Actinomycetota > Actinomycetes > Actinomycetales > Dermatophilaceae > Lapillicoccus. The sequence continues at coordinate 1,548 of DATLQE010000096.1, forward strand.
ATCTCACTCCTGGTGCCTTCCTCGTCGTGGGAGGCACCTACCTCGTCGAGATGGTGGCGCTGACCGTCCGCACCAGCCAGTTCCCCGCGATCTCGCAGCTGGCCCAGATCATCGCGCTCGCCGCGCTGGCCATCGTCATCGTGCTCATGTCGGCGACCTCGCGCTCACGGGCCCGGCTCGGGGTGCAGGGCAGCCGGGGGGAGTCGATGTTCGTCGACCTGCGCGACCGGCTCAAGGCCTTCGGTGAGCTGCCGGCCCTGCCCGTTGGCTGGCACGCCGAGAGGGCGGTCGAGTCCGCATACGGGCAGTCGTTCTCCGGCGACTTCGTCGTCGCGACCAAGTCGGCCGACGGGCGCTGGTTCGAGGTCGTGCTCGTCGACGTCTCCGGCAAGGGAGTGCAAGCCGGGACCCGCTCGCTGCTGCTGTCCGGCGCTCTCGGCGGGCTGCTCGGCGAGCAGGAGCCGAACCGGTTCTTGACGGCCGCGAACAACTACCTGCTGCGGCAGAGGTGGGACGAGGGCTTCGCGACGGCCGTGCACGTGTCGATCGACCTGGCCACCGGCGACTACACGATCGGCAGCGCGGGGCACCCGCCCGCGGTCCAGTTCAACAACGGCTCCGGGCGCTGGGAGGTGCTCGGCGAGGCGGCCGGGCCACTGCTCGGCGTCATCGACGACGCGACCTACGTCCGGTCCTACCGTCGGCTGGGCCGCGGCGACGCCCTGGTGCTCTACACCGACGGCGTCGTCGAGTCCCGGTTCCGCGACCTCACCGTGGGGGTGGACCGGATGCTCGGCGCAGCAGAGCGCCTCGTCCGCGGCGGGTTCGCCGGCGGAGCGAAGCGGCTCTGCGCGTCGGCGCGGGCGGGGGAGACCGACGACCGCGCCGTGGTGATGATCTGGCGGGACTGACCGTCAGGACTGGGAAGCGTCATCCTGGCGGCCGAGGTTGCCGAGAGCGTCCTTGGCCCGCTCGGCGCCTTGGTCGATCTGCTCGGAGTGCTCGCCCCCGGTGCGCTCGTCGATCGCGTCACCCGCCTTGTCGATCCCGGCGTCGGCCTGGTCGCCGTGCTGCTCCAGGAGGTCCTCGCCCTGGTCCTTCATGTTGTCGAACGCGCTCATGTAACCGGCTCCTCCGGTCGATGGTCCCCGAGGGGTCTGACTCGGTCAGGCTAGGCGCATGACCGAATCGCCGCCTGTCGGGACCGAGATCCGCACGTATGCGGGTCGTTCCGGTCGGCTCTCGGCGCTGGCCCGGGAGCGGCTGGACCGGTTCCTACCGGCGCGGGCGCTCCCTCCGGGACCGCTCATGCCGGTCGAGGCGTTCGGTCGTGAGGCGCCGGTCGTCCTCGACATCGGCTGCGGGCACGGGGCGGCGGCCATCGCGTATGCGTCGACCCACCTCGCGCACGACGTGCTCGCCGTCGACGTCCACGTGCCGGGGATGGCCCGCCTCCTGGCCGCCGCCGAGGCCGCCGGTGTCGCGAACATGCGAGTCGAGATCGGCGACGCGGTGGGGTTGTTGACCGACCGCGTGAAGCCCGGCCAGCTCGCGGCGGTGCACCTGTTCTTCCCCGATCCGTGGCCCAAGCTCAAGCACGCGAAGCGGCGGTTCGTGCGGGCCTCGACGCTCGACCTGCTGGCCTCGCGATTGGCGGCGGGCGGTCACGTCCTCATCGCCACCGACCAACCCGCATACGCCGAGCACGTCCGCACCGAGGTGCGGACGCACGGCCGGTTCGTGGTCGTGGACGTCCCCCGGCCCCCGTGGCGACCGATGGACGGGTTCGAATGCAAGGGAGTGGCGGCCGGCCGGACGGTCGTCGACCTGCGGCTCGACCGGCGTTAGACCGTGCGCTGGCGCGCCCGTAGGTAGAGGGGAAAGAAGACCACCCACAGGACCAGGCAGAACGCCGCCCACGCCGCGGGCGTCTTGACCCGCAGCGACGCGGACCAGAGCATCACCGGCTGGCCGGCTTCGGCATGGGCGGTCGCATCCTGGTAGACCCACGCGACGGTCAGGAGCAGCAGCCCGAGGAGGACGAGCGGGACGAGGGAGCGGGACGACAACCGGATCCCTCCTCATCGCCGGCGTTCCGGGTCTGTCCGCCGAGGCTAGAGCCGGTGCCTGTGAGAGCGTGGCTGGGCCGAGATCGTGCGATCGCCCGGCCGTCGGCGAGGGAGGAAGCACCGTGTCCGGCTCTGCGCTCGACCGCGAACGCCTGGAGTCGCTGCGCGACGTCTACCGAGACCTCCACGCGAACCCGGAGCTGTCGTTCGCCGAACACCGCACCGCCGGTGTCGTCGCCGCCTGGCTGCGCGACTACGGGTACGAGGTCATCGAGAACGTCGGCGGGACCGGGGTCGTGGGCGTCCTCGCGAACGGTGACGGCCCGGTCGTGGCCGTCCGCGCCGACATGGACGCGCTGCCGGTGGCCGAGGCCACCGGGTTGCTCTACGCGAGCACCGTCCGGGCCGCGTCCGACGGTGAGGACGTGCCGGTCATGCACGCGTGCGGGCACGACATGCACGTCGCCTGCCTGCTGGGTGCCTGCGCTGAGCTTGTCCAGACGCGTGAGGAATGGAGCGGGACCGTCGTCGCCATCTTCCAGCCGGCCGAGGAGCTTGCCCAGGGTGCGCAGGCGATGGTCGACGACGGTCTTTACGACCGGGTCCCGCGTCCGGTCGTCGTCCTGGGGCAGCACGTCGCGCCGCTGCCGGCCGGTACGGTCGGCATCCGCTCCGGGAACTTTTGGGCGGCGAGCGACAGCCTGCGGGTCGTGCTCCACGGCGCCGGCGGGCACGGCTCGCGACCCGAGACGACCGTCGACCCGGTGGTCATGGCCGCGGGGTTCGTTCTGCGGCTGCAGACGATCGTGTCCCGCCAGCTTGCCGCCGCCGAGACCGCGGTCGTGACGATCGGGTCGCTCCAGGCCGGAACCAAGGCGAACATCATCCCGGACTCGGCCGAGCTGATGGTCAACGTGCGCAGCGTCGACCCCGAGATCCGTTCGCGGGTGCTGGCGGCGATCACGAGGATCGCCCGGGCCGAGGCGGCGGCCGCCGGCGCCCCACGCGAGCCGGAGATCACGCTCCTCGAGTCCGCGCCGACCCTCACGAACCACCCCGCGGCCACGCAGCGCACGCTGCCGGCGCTCGAATCGGTGGTCGGGCCGGCACGGGTCATCGACCCTGGACCGGTCCCCAGCAGCGAGGACGTCCCGATCCTCGCCACGTCGATCGGGGTTCCGCTGGTGTTCTGGCTGCTTGGCGGCGCCGATCCTGCGGTGTATGCGGGGGCTCGCACCGTCGAGGAGATGCAGGGCGTCGTCGGCCGGATCCCGTCGAACCACTCGCCCCTGTACGCGCCGGTCATCAGCCCGACGCTCGAGCTGGGCATCGCGACCCTCGTGGCGGCCGCCCGCGTCTGGCTGGGCTAGGGCATGGTCGTCTCGGCGCTCACCGGGCATGGCGACCGAGACGTCCTCGACCTCCTGCCGGCCACGACCTCCACCGATCGCGTGGCCCTCGTCGGTATGCACGACTGGACCGACCCAGCCCTGCCGGAGATCGCCGACGAGTGGGGCCTGACCGTCTTCCCCCCGGACACCCTCAGGACCACCAGCGCGCCGGTGCTCGACTGGCTCGGTGCCACCGGCGCTACCAAGATCGCCATCCACTTCGACGTCGACACCATCGACGCCGACGAGATTCAGCTGGGACTGGGCGCGGACCGTGGGGGTCTCACCAGCGCCCAGGCGCGCCGTGTGATCGACGACCTCAGCGGCGCCGCCGACGTGGTCGCGCTCACCATCGCCGAGTTCATCCC
>DATLQE010000097.1:0-31792 GCA_035535335.1 Lapillicoccus sp.
GTATGCGGCGAACCCGGACCCGTGGGAGTTCGCCACGCGCTGGTACGAGCGCCGCAAGTATGCCCTGACCCTCGCGGCGCTGTCCCGGCCACGCTACCGGTCGGCGTTCGAACCCGGCTGCTCCATCGGAGTCCTCACTGAAGCGCTCGCCCTTCGATGCGACCAGCTGCTGTCGGTCGACCTGGTCGACGCCGCCGTCCGGCAGTGCCGCACCAGGACCGCGACGCTGCCCTCGGCCGCGGGACAGGTGCAGGTCCGGCAGTGGGACGCCGCGAACGACGACTGGCCCGACGAGTCCTTCGACCTCGTCGTCGTCAGCGAGATCCTCTATTACCTCGAGACCGAGCAGGCCGAACGGTTCGTCCGGTCCGCCGTCGCGCATCTCGATGACGACGGCGAGATGATGCTCGTGCACTGGCGACCGCGAGTCCCTGAGTACCCGCTCACCGCCGACGAGGCCCACGCCGTCGCGCGCCGGGTCTCCGGGCTGGAGACGGCCGGGCACTACGAGGACGCCGACCTGGTCCTCGATCAGCTTCAGCGCCCTGGTACCGGCAGCGTGGCGTCGAAGGAAGGCCTGCGCTAGTCCCGGCTCCCAGGTAGGTCAGGCCGGGCTCGGGAAGCCTCTCGTGCTGAGGTACCAGCCGGCGGAGGTCAGGACCGCGGCGATCAGGAGGGCGAACAGCAGCCCGCCGGCCACCGGCAGGAACCATCCCGGCGCGCGGCGGGCGCGCACCGCCGCCGCCTTGACGACGAACGCTCCGATGACCGCGCACCCGAGCACCCCGTGGACGACGGTGCGCGTCCCGACCGGCTCGCCGTCCTTCAACGTTCCGCTCTCCAGACCGAGCGCCCAGAGGCAGTTGTACGCGACGAAGATCGCGAGGACGACGGCGATCGCCCCGGTGACCCGATGCACACCGCCGACCCATGAGGGCGCCGGGCGGCCGAGCCGGCCGTAGATCCAGAGCCCAGCGACGAGCTGCCACACCGCGAGCACACCGATCACGGTGGCCAGGACGACCTTCATGTCGATGACCGTGCGGTACCACAGGCTCGTCAGGCCCTGGGTCGTCGGGTCGTGCATCTTGCCGAACACCCCGACCAGCACGGCGACCACCGCGCCGACGACGAACGCGGTGACGGGGACGGCGATGCTCCTGGGCCGGGTCGCGGTTGTGGTCACGAGACCAGGATCCTCCGTGGTGCGTCCGTTGGGAACGGGTTCGGCTCAGGAGGCGACGGTCACCGCGAGCGAGGGCTCCTCGAACGGCGTGCCACGGGCCGACGACGCGACCACGGCGTCACCCTCACGCAGGGCCAGCGCCTCGACGTCACCGCGGGTCAGCTGGGCGGTGAACTCGGCACCGTCGTCGTCCTGCAGCTCCACCCTGACCTCGAACCCCAGCCGCACGATCCGCCGGACCGTAGCCCGAATCCCGCCGTCCACGGCGGACCCCCCGGCGGCGCGCTCGAGGACGATGTCGTGCGGCCGGACCAGGCGGCCACCGAGGCGCGACACGGAACCGAGGAACGACATGACGAACTCGTTGGCCGGCCGGTCGTAGAGGTCGTCCGGAGTGCCGACCTGCTCGATGCGTCCCTTGTGCAGCAACGCGATCCGGTCGGCGATGTCGAGCGCCTCCTCCTGGTCGTGGGTCACCAGGACCGTCGTGACGTGCACCTCGTCGTGGAGCCGCCGCAACCACCGGCGCAGGTCCGCGCGCACCTTCGCGTCGAGGGCGCCGAACGGCTCGTCGAGAAGCAGCACCTGGGGATCGACCGCGAGCGCCCGGGCCAGCGCCATCCGCTGCCGCTGTCCGCCGGACAGCTGGGCGGGGTACCGGTTCTGGAACACCTCGAGCCCGACCACTTCCAGCAGCTCGTCGACACGGCGCCGGATCTCGGCCTTGGGGCGGCGCCGGATCGAGAGGCCGAAGGCGATGTTGTCGCGCACCGTCATGTGCTTGAACGCCGCGTAGTGCTGGAACACGAAGCCGATGCCGCGCTTCTGCGGCACGACCTGCGTGACGTCGGCGCCCCCGATGGTGACCGTGCCGCCGTCGAGGTCGTCCAGTCCGGCGATCGCCCGCAGCAGCGTGGACTTTCCCGAGCCGCTCGGCCCGAGCAGCGCGGTCAGGGAGCCGGTCGGGATATCGAGTGAGACGTCGTGGAGCGCCAGGAAGTCGCCGAAAGCCTTGGACGCGTGGGCAATCGTGATCATCGAGTGGACCTCTTCCGGTCGAGCAGGGTCATCAGCACGAGCGCCACGACCGCCATGGCCATGAGGAGGGTGGCCGCGCAGTAGGCGCCGAAGGTGTTGTGGTCGTCGAGGTACCGGCCGTGGACGAGCAGCGTCAGCGTCTCGGACACCCCCGGGAAGCCGGAGGACACCATGATCACGGCGCCGAACTCTCCGAGCGACCGGGCCACGGTGAGGACGACGCCATAGGTCAGTCCCCACCGGATGGCCGGCAGGGTGACGCGCCAGAACGCCTGCCAGCTGGAGGCCCCCAGCGTCGCCGCGGCCTGCTCCTGCTCCTGGCCGATCTCGTGGAGCACCGGCTCGACCTCGCGGACGACGAACGGCATGGTCACGAAGATCGTGGCAAGGACCATCCCGGGAAGTCCGAAGATGACCTTGACCCCCAGCGCCTCGACCCCGCCGAACCAGCCGCCGACGCCCCACAGCAGGATCAGGGCCACGCCGACGACGATGGGAGAGACCGCGAAGGGCAGATCGACCACCGCCTGCAGCGCGCCGCGCCCGGGGAACCGGCCGCGCACCAGCGCCAGCGCGACGGTCACCCCGAAGACGACGTTGAGCGGCACGACGATCGCGACGATCAGCAGGGAGAGGTTGAACGCCGAGATGGCGGCCGGGGTCGTGACGGAGGCAAGGAACCCCCCGATCCCCTCTCCGAAGCTGCGCCAGAGGATGACCGCCACCGGCAGGATGACGAGCACGGTGAGGTAGGCGAGGGCCACCGTCCGCGCGGTCAGGCGGGCGCCGGTGCGGAGCCTCATGGCGCCTTCTCCTCGCGCCGCCGCTGGAATCCGGCCAGCAGGCGCAGGAGGAAGAGCACGACGAAGGCCACGAGCAGCAGCGCCACCGAGACGGCGGCCGCGTTGACCGGGCGGTCGATCTCGATCTGTTGCTGGATGTACTGCGAGGCCACCTGCGTCCGGCCCGGGATGTTGCCGCCGATGAGAACGACCGAGCCGTACTCGCCGATTGCCCGGGCGAAGGCCAGACCGCCACCGCTGAGGATGGCCGGTAACAGCGTCGGCAGGACGATGCGCCGGAACACGGTGAGGTTGCTCCCGCCCAGCGAGGCCGCCGCCTCCTCCACCTCGCGGTCGGCCTCGAGAAGGACCGGCTGGACCGCCCGGACGACGAACGGCAGCGTGACGAATGCCAGCGCGACGGTCAGCCCCGGTGTCGTCGCGTTGAGCTGGACCCCGATCGGGCTGTAGGGCCCGTAGAGCGACAGCAGCACGATGCTGGCCACGATGGTGGGCAGCGCAAAGGGCAGGTCGATGAGGGCGTTGACCAGGCCCTTGCCGCGGAAGTCGTCGCGAACCAGGACCCACGCGACCAGCGTGCCCATGACCACGTTGACCAGGGCGACGACGGCGGACGTGCCGAGGGTGACCCGAAGGGCGGCCAGGGCCGCCGGCGCGGTGACCGCCTCCCACAGGTCTCCGAGGCCGCCCGACAACGCGGTGAACGTCATCGCCGCTAGCGGCAGCAGCACGATCACGCTCACCCAGAGCACCGACACCCCGATGCCCAGCGGGCCGATGGTGCCGGTAACCCGGCGCGCTCGGGCCGTCCGTTCGACAGACGGCGCCGGCACTCCTGGGCCAGGGTTCCCGGCCCGGGAGCGGGTGGCGGTCAGCGCCATGACGTCACTTCGTGGCCGAGTCGTAGATCACCGCGATGGTGCCGGTGTCCTTGGCGAACAGCGCCTTGTCGACGGTCTTCCAGCCGCCGAGGTCGTCGATCGACCAGAGCTTGCTGGGGACCGTGAAGCTGGACGCATACTCCGTCACGACTGCCTCGTCGACGGGTCGGAAACCGGCCTGCGCCAACAGGCTCTGGGCCTGCGTCGTGTAGAGGAAGTCGTTGAACGCCTGAGCCGTGGCCAGGTTGGTGCTGTTCTTGAGGACCGCGGCGGGGTTCTCGATCTTGAACGTCGTCGGCGGGGTGACGTGCTCGACCGGGTCGCCGTCGCGCTCGAGGAAAACGGCCTCGTTCTCGTAGCTGATCAGTGCGTCACCGGTGCCCTGGAGAAAGGTGTCGCTCGCCTCGCGTCCGGACTTCGGCTGGGTGGTCACGTGGTCCTTGACCAGCGACGCGACGTAGTCGAGACCCGCCTGGGCGTTCTTGCCGCCGTCGCTCTTCGCGGCGTACGGGGCCAGGAGGTTCCATTTCGCCGAGCCCGAGCTGAACGGGTTGGGGGTGACGACGTTGACGGCCGGCTTGAGCAGGTCGTCCCAGTCCTGGATGCCTTTGGGGTTTCCCTTGCGGACGACGATAGTCACCACGGAACCGAACGGGATCCCCTTGTGGGGACCGGAGTTCCAGGCGGGGTCGACCAGTCCCGCGTCGACCAGCCGGGTGACGTCGGGCTCGACCGAGAAGTTGACGAAGTCGGCGGTCGCCCCCGCCGCGACCTTGCGCGACTGATCGCCCGAGGCGCCGTAGGACTGCTGGAAGGTGACGCCCTTGCCGGCCGGGGTGGCGGAGAAGGCCGGGATGACCTTGTCGAAACCGGGCTTGGGCACGGCGTACGCGTACAGGTTGACCGTGCCGCCCGCGCCGACGGCGGGTGCCTGGGTCGAACCGGCCGGGGCACCGACGACGTCACTGGAGCCGCCACTGCAGGCGGCGGTCGTACCCAGGGCCAGGGCCGCGCCCAGCGCGGCGACGAGGGCGGGACGACGGCGAGTGAGGGACATGATGCTCCAAAGGAGAGAACGGGAACGGGTCACATAACCCGGTATTTCCCTTCTGATAAGCAGGACTTATCCATCGTGGCTCAGCCGGTCAGCCGCCGTCGCGAGGCGTCCGGATCCTGGACGGACCGCCGCAGTCTTGATGCATTCCAGAAAACCGAGAATAGTGAGCCGGGTGCCGGCGACCTCGGAGCTCGAGCGGAGTCTCCGGGGGGCATTGCTCCGCGTCACCGCTCCCCGGCTCGCGGTGCTGGCCGCCGTCGAGGCGCATCCGCACGCCGACACCGACTCGATCATCTCGGCCGTGCGAGGTGAGCTTCCGGCGGTCTCTCACCAGGCGGTCTACGACGTTCTTCGCGCGCTCACCGGGGCCGGCCTGGTCCGTCGGATCCAGCCCTCCGGCTCGCTGGCTCGCTACGAGTCGCGGGTCGGAGACAACCATCACCACCTCGTATGCCGGTCCTGCGGCACCATCGTCGACGTCGACTGCGCCCTCGGTGCCGCCCCGTGCCTGACCGCCTCAGACGACCGCGGCTTCCTCGTCGACCAGGCCGAGGTGACGTACTGGGGCGTGTGCCCCGAGTGCGCCGCCGCTCCCGTGACCACCTGACCGAGCTCGACCAACCACCCTCCACCGAGCACCCGACTCGACCAACCACCTGACAGGAGATGTCCCCGTGACCGAACAGGGCAGCGAGAGCGAAAACCCCGTCATCCCCTCCCCCACGGTCAAGGCCCACCGGCCGAGCACGAACCGCGACTGGTGGCCCAACCAGCTCAACCTCCAGGTCCTGAGCCAGCACTCGCCACGGTCCAACCCGATGGGCGCGTCCTTCGACTACGCCTCGGAGTTCGCGAACCTGGACGTCGAGGCGCTCCGGCGTGACGTCCTCGAAGTGATGACGACGTCACAGGACTGGTGGCCGGCCGACTACGGGCACTACGGACCCCTCTTCATCCGGATGAGCTGGCACTCCGCCGGCACCTACCGCATCGAGGACGGCCGGGGGGGCGCCGGCGACGGCGCCCAGCGGTTCGCGCCGCTCAACAGCTGGCCCGACAACGTGAGCCTCGACAAGGCCCGCCGCCTGCTCTGGCCGGTCAAGCAGAAGTACGGCCGGGCGATCTCGTGGGCCGATCTGCTCGTCTTCACCGGCAACGTCGCCCTCGAGTCGATGGGGTTCCAAACCTTCGGCTTCGGCTTCGGGCGGACGGACACCTGGGAGCCGGAGGAGATCTTCTGGGGACCGGAGGACACCTGGCTCGGCGACGAGCGGTACAGCGGCGAACGCGAGCTGTCCGGCCCGCTCGGCGCCGTGCAGATGGGGCTCATCTACGTGAATCCCGAGGGCCCCAACGGCAATCCGGACCCGATGGCGTCGGCCCGTGACATCCGGGAGACGTTCCGGCGGATGGCGATGAACGACGAGGAGACGGTCGCGCTCATCGCCGGAGGCCACACCTTCGGCAAGTGCCACGGCAATGGCGACCCCAGCCTCCTGGGCCCCGAGCCGGAGGCCTGCCCGGTCGAGCACCAGGGCCTCGGCTGGCTCAACAGCAACGGCACCGGCAAGGGCAAGGACACCATCACCAGCGGCCTCGAGGGCGCCTGGACGCCGACGCCGACCACGTGGGACAACAGCTACTTCGAGACCCTCTTCGGTCACGAGTGGGAGCTCACCGAGAGCCCCGCCGGCGCCAAACAGTGGAAACCCCAGGACGGAGCTTCGGCCGACGCGGTGCCGGACGCCCACGACCCGTCGGTCCGGCATGCGCCGATGATGCTGACCAGCGATCTCGCGCTCCGGACCGACGCCGCATACGAGAAGATCTCCCGCCACTTCATGGAGCATCCGGACGAGCTGGCGCTGGCCTTCGCCAAGGCCTGGTACAAGCTGCTGCACCGCGACATGGGACCCGTGACGCGGTACCTGGGTCCGTGGGTGGCCGAGCCGCAGCTGTGGCAGGACCCGGTCCCCGAGGTCGACCACGAGCTCGTCGACGACGACGACGTCGCCGCGCTCAAGGCGAAGGTCCTCGACGCCGGGCTGACCGTTCCGCAGCTGGTCTCGACCGCCTGGGCGGCGGCGGCCAGCTTCCGGGGCACCGACAACCGAGGTGGGGCCAACGGCGCCCGCATCCGGCTAGAGCCGCAGCGGGGCTGGGCGGCCAACGACCCGGAGACTCTGGACGCCGTGCTTCCAGTCCTGGAACAGGTCAAGCGGGACTTCGACGGCGCCCAGTCCGGCGGCAAGCGGATCTCCCTCGCCGACCTGGTCGTCCTGGCCGGGAGTGCGGCGGTCGAGAAGGCGGCCAAGGACGCTGGCGTCGAGGTGACGGTTCCCTTCGCCCCCGGCCGGACCGATGCCGCGCAGGACCAGACCGACGTCGAGTCGTTCGCGGTGCTCGAGCCCAAGGCCGACGGGTTCCGCAACTACCTGCGGGCCGGGGAGAAGCTCCCGCCCGAGACGCTGCTCCTCGACCGGGCCAACCTCCTCACCCTGACCGCACCCGAGATGACGGTCCTCGTCGGCGGGATGCGGGCTCTCGGCGCGAACTCGGGCGGGACCTCGCACGGTGTCCTCACCGACCGGCCGGGCACGCTGACCAACGACGTCTTCGTCAACCTGCTCGACATGGCCACGGAGTGGAAGCCGTCGGCCTCGACGGAGAACGTCTACGAGGGTCGCGACCGGAGCAGCGGCGAGACCCGGTGGACGGCCACCGCCGTCGACCTCGTCTTCGGGTCGAACGCCCAGCTCCGCGGCATCGCCGAGGTGTACGCCAGCGCCGACGCCCAGGAGAAGTTCGTGCAGGACTTCGTCGCGGCGTGGGTCAAGGTGATGCACCTCGACCGGTTCGACCTCACCTGAGTTTGGGGAGGTCATCCGTAACGGCGGCCTCGGCCGGCCCGTCCGCTAGATCCCCCGCCCCGGCGACAGGATGTGGCGCGGGTCGAAGGCGTCCTTGACGAGCCGGTGGGCCGCCAAGGTCGCCGGGTCGAGCTGCTTGGGCAGCGCATGACGCTTGAGCGAGCCGATCCCGTGTTCTCCGGACAGCGTCCCGCCCAGGGCGAGCGCCGCGTCGCTCACCCGGTCGAGGATGCGCTCGGCGTCGCCCCCGGTCGCGGGATCGGCCGGGTCGACCGGCACGGAGGGGTGCAGGTTGCCGTCCCCGGCGTGCGCGAAGGTGGGGAGCAGGACCCGCTCCTCGTCGCTGATCCGCTCGATGGCGGCGAACATCTCGGCCAGGCGGGCGATCGGCACCGCGACGTCCGAAGAGGCCCGCAGGCCCTCCGCGGACAGTGCCGGTCCGGCGGCGCGACGGGCCTCGAGGAGGAGATCGCCGTCCGCCTCCTCGACGCTGACCGCCCCGGCCTCGGAGCAGAGCCGGGCGAGCGTCCGCGACTCGTCCCGAGCCCGTCGGCCGATGAGCTGCCCGACCAGGACTGCCGCAGCACCGTCCAGTCGGAGCCCCGTCGGAAAGTGCCTCTCGACCGCGTCGACGCTCGGCCGATCCATGAGCTCGAGCACCTCAGGGACCACCCCCGAGCCCATGATCGCCGTGACCGCCGTCCCCGCCGTGACCAGCGTCGGGAACAGCGCACGAAAGGTCACCGTCTCGCCGGTCGGGCGGGGCACGAGCCGGACCGTCGCGGCGGTGACGACGCCCAGCGTTCCCTCCGACCCGACGAACAGCCGGGTCAGGTCGTAGCCGACGACGTCCTTGCGAGTCCGTCCGCCGGTGGCGATGACGTCGCCGTTGGCCAGAACCACCTGCAGGCCGGCGATACTGTCGGCCGTCACCCCGTACTTCACGCACCGCAGCCCCCCGGCGTTCGTCGCGATGTTGCCGCCGATCGTCGACTCCCGGTAGCTGGCGGGATCCGGCGCATACATCAGTCCGTATGCGGCGGCGGCTCGGTCGACGTCCGCGGTGACGACGCCGGCCTGGACGTCGGCCAGCCGGTTCGCCGGGTCGATCCCCAGGATGGCGTCCATCGCGGCGAGCGACACGACCAGGCCGTCGGGATAGGCGACGGCGCCGCCGGTCAGCCCGGTACCGCTCCCGCGGACCGACACCTTGATGCCATGCCGGTTCGCCCAGCGCAGCGCCGTTGCGAGGTCCTCGGTCGAGCGGGCCGTGACGACCGCGCCAGGGACGCCGTCGAGGCTCGCGCGGGACGAGTCGGTCGAGTAGGCGGCCACCTCGGCGGGTTCCGTCAACACGCGTCCCGGCAACGCGCCGATCAGATCGTCGAACGGCGAGGTATGCGGGTCCACCCGGCGATTGTCCCGCCCCGGCCTCGATCCGGCGGCCCGGCGACGAATCGAGCGAGCGAATACCGGGTATCGGCGATCGGGTCTGCCCGAACGGGGCGGACTCGGCAAGAGTGGCGGCGGTTGGACTGCCGCGGCGGCGCGGCAACGAACGAGGAGTGCACATGACCGACGCGACGGCGCCAGGCCGCCACCGTCCAGGGATCGAGGACCGCCTTCCTGCCTTCACGCTGCCCGACACGGGCGAGCGGATCGTCGCGGTCGACCCGCATGACAGTGCGGCGACGGTGGTCGTGTTCACGTCCAGCGGCTGCCCGTATGCGTTGGCGTGGCACGACCGCATCCAGGACCTCGCCCGCGACTACGAGGCCCGCGGCGTCCGCACCGTCCAGGTGGTGAGCAACGACGAGTCGACGCAGCCGGCCGACAGCCCCGAGGCGCTCCAGGGGCGAGTGGCGGCCGGCGACTTCGGGTCAGTCGTCCTCCGGGACGCCGGGCAGTCGGTCGCCGCCGCCTTCGGTGCGACGGCGACGCCCGAGGTGTTCGTCCTCGACCCGGACGGCGTTCTCCGCTACCACGGAGCGCCCGACGCCAACCACGACGACCCCGCGCTGCGCGCCGAGTGGCTGCGGGACGCGCTCGACGACGTCCTCGAGAGACGGCCGGTCGGCCGGCCCACCACCTCTGTCGCGGGCTGCAGCATCAAGTGGCGCGTCGAGCTCCTCTGGACCGACGGCTGCCCGACCCACGACGACGCCCACCAGCTGCTGGAGCAGACTCTCTCCGGGATGGGCCGTGAGGACGTCGTGGTCCGCCTGGTGCACGTCGGCACGCGCCGCGAGGCCGACGACCGGTCCTTCCCCGGCTCGCCCACCTTCCACGTCGGCGGCCGCGACCTATTCCCGGCCGACGCGCCGCCGTCGCTCGGCTGCCGGGTCTACCAGCGGCCCGACGGCCGGATCAGCCCGCTGCCGGCGCCGGACGACCTTGAGGCCAGGCTGCGGGAGGCGCTGGCGCGGCCCTGGGACCTCCCCGGCTGGACCGACTTCCGCCAGGGGGCCCAGCGCCACGCGGCCCCCGCGACGCGCTGAGCAGGGAGGACGACGATGACGCATCACGACGCTCGGTCACTGCGGGTGGCCATGATCGGCCACGCCTTCATGGGGGCCGCCCACAGCCAGGCGTGGCGGTCGGCCCCACGCTTCTTCGACCTGCCACTGGCGCCGCAGATGGCCGTGGTCTGTGGGACCGATCCCACGCGGACCAAGGCGGCCGCCGAGCGGTTGGGCTGGGCCGAGGCGTCGACCGACTGGCGCGAGGTCGTCACCCGCGACGACGTGGACCTCGTCGACATCTGTACCCCCGGTGACACCCACGCCGACATCGCCTTGGCAGCGCTGGCCGCCGGCAAGCACGTGCTCTGCGAGAAGCCACTGGCCAACACCGTCGAGGAGGCCGAGGCGATGACCGCGGCCGCGGAGTCCGCCGCCGCCGAGGGGGTCAAGGCGATGGTGGGCTTCACCTACCGCCGCGTCCCCGCTATCGCCCTCGCGCGGCAGCTCGTCGCCGACGGCCGGCTCGGCCAGGTCCGCCACGTCCGCGCACAGTACCTCCAGGACTGGATCGCCGACCCCGAGGCGCCGCTGTCGTGGCGGCTGGTCAAGGAAAAGGCCGGACACGGCGCGCTCGGCGACATCGGTGCCCACATCATCGACCTCACGCAGTACGTCACCGGTGACCACATCGCCGAGGTGTCCGGTCAGCTCGAGACGTTCGTCACCGAACGGCCGCTCCCGGCAACACATTCCGGCCTCTCGGGCACGGCGTCGCAGCAACGGGGCCAAGTGACCGTCGACGACGCCGCGAGCTTCCTCACCCGGTTCGAGAGCGGGGCCATGGGCGTCTTCGAGGCGACCCGGTTCGCGACCGGCCGAAAGAACGCCATCCGCATCGAGGTCAACGGCTCGGCCGGCAGCCTGGCCTTCGACTTCGAGGACATGAACCTCCTGCACTACTACGATGCGGCCGACGACCCGCAGACGGCCGGGTTCCGGCGGATCCTCGCCACCGAGCCCGACCATCCCTATGTCGGCTCCTGGTGGCCACCCGGACACCTGCTCGGCTACGAGCACGGGTTCAGCCACCAGGTGGTGGACTTGGTGACGGCCATCGCGGACGACACCCAGCCGTCGCCGTCGTTCGCCGACGGCCTTCAGGTCCAACGAGTTCTCGACGCCGTCGCGGTCAGCTCCGAGCTGCGCGCGTGGCAGGAGGTGGAAGCCGGATGACCGAGCACACGCCGACTCGGGAGGACCGCTTCAGCTTCGGGCTCTGAACGGTGGGCTGGCAGGGCGTCGACGTGTTGGGACCCGCCAGCCGCCGCTCGACCCGGTCGAGGCGGTGCACCGTCTCGCGGAGCTCGGCGCCGCCGCGGTCACCTTCCCCGACGACCTCGTCCCCGACGGCCGCACCCGGGACGCGACCCTGGAGCGGTTCCAGGCCGCCCTCGACCGCTACGCCGAGGCCCTCAACGTCCTATCCGGCTACGTCCTCGAGCGCGGGTACTCGTTGCGCTTCGCGTTGGAGCCCAAGCCGAACGAGCCGCGCGGCGACATCCTCCTACCCACCCTCGGGCACGAGGAGATGGCCGGCCTCAACTTCGCCCACGGGATCAGCCAGGCGCTCTGGCACGACAAGCTCTTCGACGTCGACCTCAACGGCCAGCACGGCCCGCGGTTCGACCAGGACCTCCGCTTCTGCGCCGGCAACCTGCGCGGGCATTCTGGACCGTCGACGCCCTGCTCGGCCGCGCGACCGGACGCGCATACCAGGGCTTCGTTCACTTCGACTACAAGCCACCGCGCGCCGAGGCGATCGACGGGGTGTGGGAGTCGGCCCGTGCCTGTATGCGGAACTACCTCATCCTTCGCGACAAGGCGCAGGCGTTCCGCAGCGACCCCGAGGTCGTCGAGGCGCTCGACCGCGCGAAGGTCGCCGAGCTGCGCCGGCCCGCCCTCGAGGCGCTGGACCAGCTCGCGATGGAGCACCTCCTCGGCGTCCGCTAGGACGTTTCTTGGGGAACTCGTGGGCGGAGCCCCGAGGGTTACTGGATCTCGATCCCGCTCTGGCGGAACACGTCTCGCAGCCACACGTGAGCCGGGTCGTTGTCGTACATCGGGTGCCACCAGATGGTCTCGATCAACGGGTCGGCGTCGAACGGGCACGGCAGCACCCGCAGGCCGCCCGATCTGGCCAGCAGCTCGGCCAGCCGCTCTTGGACCAGCGCTACCCGGCGTGAGCCGGTCACCAGCGCTCCGAGGGTCAGATAGTTCTCGGTGACGACCTCGACGTTGGGCTCGACCCCCTGCATCCGCAGCTGCTGGACGGCGGTGGTGAACGCCGTGCGCTGGTGGAAGGTCAGCACCCAGGGCATCCGGACGAGGTCCTCGACCGACAGCTCGTCGCCCACGTCGTCGTTGTCGGCCGACACGATGCAGGCCCAGTCGTCCTCGTAGACGTCCTGGTGCGGCACGTCGGCGGCGAGGAAGCCGTGCGGGATGACGACCAGATCGTGCGAGCGCATCGACTCCGGGGCGCCGTCCACGAGATCGGGACTGAGGGGGTGGATGTAGAGCCGAGAGCTGGGCGACACCTCGTGGATCCGGCGCGTCACGGGCGGCCCGAGGACCGCGGTGGAGTAGTCCGACATCACCACCGAGAACGTGCGAGAGCTTGTCGACGGGTCGAACTCCGCGTCCCGGAAGAACACCGTCGTCGCCGCGCGCAGGGCCGTGGACGTGGGCTCGAGAAGCTCGCGCGCCAGCGGGGTGGGCTCGTAGGTGTTGCCGACGCGGGTCAGCAGCTCGTCCTTGAAGTGCCGTCGCAGCTTGCCGAGCGACGCGCTCATGGCCGGCTGGCTCAGGCCCAGCCGGACCGCCGCCTTGGTCACGCTCTGCTCGTCGAGGATCGCGTCGAGGGCGCGCAGCAGGTTGAGGTCGACGTCTCGTGCCATCTGAGCTTCTCGGGGTCCTGTCGTGCCGGGTCGCGGGGCTCGCGGCCGAAGCCCGTCGACCGCGACCGGCCGATCATGCCACCCGGCCCGCTGCGCCGGTGCGGAAGTTACCCACCCGACACCCATCGACCCGCCGGATGCCTCGCATCGGCACTTCGCGCTTCCCGGACGGTCGCCGTGACCGCATGCTGGCCAGCATGGACGAACGCCTCATCACGCATCTGCGCCATGTGGACCTCGCCGTGCCCGACTACGAGAAGCAGCTGGAGTTCTACACCTCGACGTGGGGCCTGTCGGCCGAGACGACGGACTCGGGCATCGCCTTCCTCGCCGCCGAGGGTTCCCCCGAGCAGTACTCCGTCCGGCTGCGCCGGGCAGACGAGAAGCGGCTCGACCTGATCTCCTTCGGCGCCGCGACGCCGGAGGACGTCGACGAGATGGCGCAGCGACTGCGGCGCGACGGCGTCCAGCTGGTCACCGAGCCGGACAAGCTCGACACCCCGGGCGGCGGCTACGGGTTCCGGTTCTTCGACCTCGACGGCCGCACCCTCGAGGTGTCGGCCGACGTCGCGGTGCGCCAGCACCGAAGGATCGAGGAGGGCGAGTCCATTCCGGTCAAGCTCTCGCACGTCGTCGTCAACTCGCCGAACCCCGAGGCGACCGTCGCGTTCTACGAGAAGCACCTCGCGTTCGCCCTCTCCGACACGCTGTTCTCGCCGCACATGGGCGAAGTCATGTGGTTCATGCGGACCAACCGGTTCCACCACAGCCTGGCCATCGCACGCGGACCGCACGTGGCGCTGCACCACGCGTCGTTCGAGATGCGGGGCATCGACGAGTACATGCGCGGCACCGGTCGACTACTGCGTGCCGGCGTCGAGAAGATCTGGGGTCCCGGCCGGCACATGGCCGGCAACAACACGTTCAGCTACTTCCTGGACCCGCACGGCAACACCATCGAGTACACGACGGAGCTCGAGGAGCTCGACGAGGACACCTGGCACCCGCACCTCTACGACTTCTCCGACCCGGAGGTCACCGACCAGTGGGGCACCGCGAACCCGATGAACGAGTTCGTCGCCAAGCAGTCCTTCAACGACCCCGACCGCGGCGTCTTCGTCGCCCCGCCGGTCTGACATGAGGCTGGCCACCTACCTCGACGTCGCGGCAGGAGGCCTCGCCCGGGTGGGTGTGGTCGCCGACCGGACCGTCCACGCGATCGACGGGGTCGCCAGTATGCGTGAGCTCGTCGCCGGCGGTCTTCCGGCGGCTCTCGAGCTCGGCCAGGCGGCGCTGCGGTCCCCCGGGGCGCCGCTCGACACGGTTCGGCTGCTCGCCCCGATCGAGCCGGCGAGCGTTCGCGACTTCGTCGCCTTCGAGGAGCATGTCGAGGGGGTGCGCCGGAGCATCGACGGCTCGCCCGGCGTACCAGAGGCGTGGTACGACGCGCCGACCTTCTACTTCACCAACCCGCACGCCATCTACGGGCCCGACGACGACGTGCCGTTCCCCGCGCAGAGCACCGACCGGGACTTCGAGCTCGAGGTCGCCGTGATCGTGGGGCGCGAGGGCCGGTCGGTAGCGGCGGAGGAGGCCGCCGCATACCTCTTCGGTTACACCGTCATGAACGACTGGTCGGCGCGCGACCTGCAACGGCGCGAGATGCAGGTGAGCCTCGGGCCGGCCAAGGGCAAGGACTTCGCCACCACTCTCGGCCCGTGGATCGTCACCGCCGACGAGCTGGAGGACCGCCGCGACCCTGACGGCCACCTCGACCTCTGGTGCCGAGTCTCGGTCAACGGCGACGAAATCGGGACAGACCGGTTCTCGAACATCGGCTGGACCTTCGAGGCAATGGTCGCGTATGCGTCGCGCGACAGCCGCGTGGTGCCCGGCGACGTCCTCGGGTCCGGCACCACCGGCAACGGTGGGTGCCTCGCCGAATTGTGGGGGCGGAACGGACGTACGGACCCGCCACCGCTGCAGGACGGCGACATCGTGACCATCGAGGTGGAGAGCCTTGGTCGCCTCTCCAACCGCGTGACGTCGGCCCCGCCCGCTCCGCCCGGACCCGCCGTGCGCCGGCGCGACCCGGCCGCCGCCCGGCAGGCCACCTCGACGACGAGAGGCACACCCTGATGTTCGAGTACTTTCCCGGAAACTACGTCTGGAACCTCGGCGTTGTCGCGACGCTCAACAGCGGCGGCCTCATCGACGAGGTGGACCGCGCGTGCCGGCCGATCCGCGACCTCGCCCAGCAGGGCTCCGACCTGGGCACCGCGCAGTTCATGGCGGCGTGGTCCAGCGTCGCCGACCAGCTGGAGCAGCAGGCAGCCGAGGCGGAGAAGGCCGGACACCTCCGCACGGCGGGCCAGAAGTACCTTCGCGCCGCCGGCTACCTCAGCCAGGCCGAGCGGATGCAGAGCGCCAAGGACCCGAACCGCAACGTCGCCTACCAACGCTGCCTCGACCTGCACGAGAAGGTGTTCGAGCTCCTCGACCCGGCGACGACCCGCGTCGAGGTTCCGTACCGCGACGCTGCGCTCCCCGCGTACTTCACCGACGCCTCGACCGACGGCGCACCGGTACCGGTGATGGTCATGTGGAACGGGCTCGACTCGACCAAGGAGCACATGTACACGTCGGGGTTCGCGGGCGAATTGGCGTCCCGCGGTATCTCGACGCTCATGGTCGACTGCCCCGGGAGCGGCGAGGCCCTGCGCATGCGCGGCTTGACCGCCCAGGTCGAGACCGAGGAGTGGGCCGCGGCCTGCGTCGACTACCTGCTCACCCGCCGCGATGTCGACCCGGCGCGGATCGGGCTCGTGGGCTGGTCCCTCGGCGGGTACTACGCGCCGCGCGCCGCCGCCTTCGAGAAGCGGCTCGCCCTCTGCGTCGCCTGGGGAGCGAACCACAACTGGGGCGCCGTGCAGAAGCGTCGGCTGGACCGCGAGGGCGAGAACCCGGTACCGCACTATTGGGACCACGTCCTCTGGGTGTGGGGCCAGCCGGATGTCGAGACCTTCATCCGGTATGCGGAACACGTGCACCTCGACGGCGTCGTCGAGCAGATCACGGTGCCGTTCTTGATCGCGCACGGGGAGAACGACCGCCAGATCCCGCTCGAGTATGCGCACCGCTCCTACGATCAGGCCGTGAACAGCCCGAAGCGCGAGCTGCGGATCTTCGGCCCCGACGAAGGGGCGACGGAGCACATCGGCCTCGACCACCTCCCCCACGTCGCGACGTTCATCGCCGACTGGGTCGCGGACCGGTTCGCGGAGGCTGCGGCGGAGGCCCGGTGAGAACGCAGGTCGCCGTCGTCGGCGGCGGCCCCGCCGGGTTGATGCTGAGCCACCTGCTGCACCTCGCCGGGATCGACACGGTTGTCCTCGACACGCGCACGGTCGGAACCATCGAGAACACCCACCGCGCAGGCATTCTCGAACGCGACAGCGTCCGGCTCCTCGTCGACTCGGGCGTGTCGGACCGGGTACTCACCGACGGGCACGAACACCAGGGCATCGACCTGCGGTTCGGCGGTGAGAGTCACCGAGTCGACTTCCAGGCCCTGGTCGGCGCGTCGTGCTGGCTGTACCCCCAGACCGACGTCTTCGTCGACCTGCACCGGGCGCGTATGCGCGACGGGGGCGACCTGCGGTACGGCGTGACCGACACGCAGGTGTCCGACGTGCTCACCGACCCGGTCGTGCGCTTCGTCGACGCGAACGGCGTCGCCCAGGAGCTCACCGCCGACCTCGTCGTCGGCGCCGACGGGTCGCGCAGCACGTGCCGCGGCCTCGTCGCCGAGGAGGCGAACGACAGCCGGCAGTACTTCCGGGAGTACCCGTTCGCCTGGTTCGGAGTGCTCGTCGAGGCGCCGCCGAGCGCGCCGGAGCTGATCTACGCCCGCTCGCCGCACGGGTTCGCGCTGATCAGCCAGCGAACCGCCAGCATCCAGCGGATGTACTTCCAGTGCCACCCGGCCGAGGACGCCTCGACGTGGTCGGACGACCGGATCTGGGAGCAGCTTCAGTCGCGGCTGGCCGGCGCCGACGGGTTTCGGCTGGAGGAGGGCCCGGTCATCGACCGGAGCGTCCTCGGGTTCCGCAGCTTCGTCCAGGCGCCGATGCGGCACGGTCGCCTGCTGCTGGCCGGCGACGCGGGGCACACCGTGCCGCCGACCGGAGCCAAGGGCCTCAACCTCGCGCTCGCCGACGTGCGCGTGCTGGCGGAGGAGGTCGAACGGGCGCTGGTCAAGGGCGACGACGAGGCGCTCGACGCATACAGCTCCCGCGCGCTCGACCGGGTGTGGAAGGCGCAGCACTTCTCGTACTGGATGACCTCGATGCTGCACCAGGTCCCGGGCGCCACCGACTTCGACGAGCGCCGCCAGCTCGCCGAGCTGGCCACCGTCGTCTCCTCGGACGCGGGCTCGGCCTACCTGGCCGAGGGCTACACCGGCTGGCCCACCCGCTGAGGTCCTGGCGGCCGCCCGCCCCAAGCGCCGGCGCAGCTGCTCGACCAGATGGTCGACGGACATCAGCACGATCGTGTCGATGTCGTCGTGGCCGCCGAAGACGTGGTCCGTGTCTGGCAGGAGCTCGAAACGGACGGGTGCTCCGGCGGTGTGAAGGGCGGCGGCCAGGGCCTCGCTCTGGGTGTGCGGCACGACCCGGTCGTTGGCGCCGTGGACGATCAGGAACGGCGGTGCGTCCGCCGTGACGTGGGTGATGGGGCTCGCGTCCGCCAAGGCCAATCCCGTGAGGCGGCGGGTCGGTGGTCCTCCGGCGCCACCGCCATCTCGGGCGGCAGGACCTTCGTGAGGTGTGGAGGCAGGCCCCGGCGCGGCATCGTCTCGAGGTCGGCGGGGCCGTACCAGTCGACGACGGCGTCGACCGCGCTGGATGGGCCGACGACGCCATGCCCACCCTCGAGGTCCGGCCGGTGCGCGGTCAGCCCGACGAGCGCGGCGATGTGCGCTCGGCACCCCAGACGACGAGAGCCGGCGGAGCCTCGACGGCCGGCACCCACAGGTCGAGCAGCAGCGGCCGGTAACCGAAGGCGACGGCGTAGGTGACCCCGGCATAGTGACGGGCGCCGTCCTCGCGCCGCGCCGGCTCCGGCGGCGGGAGGAACCGGGGCGGTCCGGCCCACTCGTCGATCACGTCCGCTGCTCAGCCGGCGGTGCTGAACGCCGCGTCGAAGGCCGCGGTCGGCGCGTCGAACAGCCGCGACCGGACGAACTCCAGCGCCTCGGGAGCGCCCACGAGGCGGTCCATCCCCGCGTCCTCCCACTCCACCGAGATCGGGCCGTCGTACCCCATCGCGTTGAGCGCCCGGAAGCACTGCTCCCAGGGCACGTCGCCATGACCGGTGGAGACGAAGTCCCACCCGCGGCGCAGGTCGGCCCAGGCGAGGTGCGAGCCGAGCCGGCCGTTGCGGCCGTTGCCGACGTTGAGCTTCACGTCCTTGCAGTCCACGTGGTAGATCCGGTCCGCGAACTCGAGGATGAACCCGACCGGGTCGAGGTCCTGCCACATGAAGTGCGACGGGTCCCAGTTGAGCCCGAACACCTCCCGGTGGCCGATCGCCTCGAGCGTCCGCCGCGTCGTCCAGTAGTCGTAGGCGATCTCCGACGGGTGCACCTCGTGCGCGAACCGGACGCCAACCTCGTCGAAGACGTCGAGGATCGGGTTCCACCGGTCGGCGAAGTCCTGGTACCCCGCGTCGACCAGCTCCTGCGACACCGGCGGGAACATCGCGACGTACTTCCAGATCGACGAACCCGTGAACCCGATGACCGTGTCGACGCCGAGCCGGGCGGCCGTGCGAGCGGTGTTCTTCATCTCCTCGGCGGCGCGCTGCCGAACGCCCTCCGGGTCACCGTCGCCCCACACCGAGTCCGGCAGGATGCCGCGGTGCCGCGCGTCAATGGGGTCGTCGCAGACCGCCTGCCCCTTGAGGTGGTTGGAGATCGCGAACACCTTCAGGCCGTGACGGTCGAGGATCTCCTTCCGACTCTCCAGGTATGCGTCGTCGATCGCCGCGCGGTCAGGGTCGAGGTGGTCGCCCCAGCAGGCGATCTCGAGTCCGTCGTACCCCCACGACGCGGCGAGGCGGGCGACCTCCTCGAACGGCAGGTCGGCCCACTGGCCGGTGAACAACGTGATCGGTCGGGACATCGACGTCCGTCCTTTCGGGAGAGTTCAGTTGGCGTCGAGGATGCGCAGCAGGGCGTGCTGGCGGCGGATCTGGTCGGCGGCTCGGCCCACGCCGTAGTCACCCTCGTACTCGCTCGAGAGGTATCCGTGCCAGCCACCTCGACGGAGGACGTCGAGGATGTCGGCCCACGGGATGTAGTCGTCGTGCAGGACGCCGTCGCGGTCCTCGATCTCGTAGAACTTGGCTTGGATGTAGACGACGTGGTCGATCACGTCAGCGAGGTCGGCGACAGGCACCTGGGGCACGTCCGGTGGCGCAGCGCGGCCTTCACCGAGGCGGCTGCGCGGACCACCGTGGCGGGCGTGCCGACGGTTTTGGAATACGCCGGTGTCCATGAGCAGACCGAAGTGCTGGGTCCCGGTCCGGCCGATGAAGTCCAGGTAGTCGTCGACCACCTTGGACTTGATGACGCTGGGCCAGTGGATCTCCGGACAGATGACGACGTCCTTCTCGGCCGCGAGGTCGAGAACCCGCTCGGTGGCCGGCACCCAGACCGGGTCGGGCTCGAGGTCGGAGGTGACCACGCCGAGCTTGGGGCGCATGAAGCGGAACCCGAGCCGGGCCGCCAGCCGGATGTCGGTGGCGAGCTGGTTGGTCGCCTCCTCGACGGTCATGGGACGGTCGCCGAACCGGCGGGTGTCGACCCACGCGCCGAAGCAGGTCGGCGTGAGCCCTAACCGGTCCAGCCGGGCGAACCACGCGTCCACCCAGGCGGTGGGGGGCTCCGGGTACTCCTGAACGTGGGTCTCGCCGAGGATCTCCAGACCCGTGGCCCCGAGGTCGGCGACGTCGTCGATGCAGTCGTCGAGGGTAAGGGTGGTGCCGAACTCGCCCGTGTAGCTGTACAGGGAGACGCCGTAGTCGAACCGGTGGGTCGTCATCGGGTGATCACCAGCCTGCGCTCCTCGCTCCAGATGGTCGGCTGAAGCTCCTCGGGGATGTAGGACATCCGCACCCGCAGCTCGACGTCGACGTCGTGCAGCCCGATGGCCAGGGGCTCCGCGCGCGGCACGTGCAGGGTCGCCGGAACGTCCACCGACCAGCGCGCGTCGGTCGACGAGGTGAGCTCGGCCAGCGTGTACTGGTCGTCGCCGATGCTCCACGCGATGTCGTCCGCCCCGAAGTGCTCACCGTCGACCGTGACGGACGCCCCCTCGACGAGGTTCGTCCAGACGCCGCGGTAGTAGGGCAGCCGCAACCGCAGCTCGAACCCTCCTCCACCGTCCCGGTTCCGGAACCCGCGGGTCTGGATCATCGGCACGTCGAGCACTGTCACTCACGCTCCTTCGGGTGTCAGGCCGCCAACTGTGCTGACCTCACACGGTCGAGGTCAATGGACCGGCGATGTGGTGTGGTGATGCACCGCATCGGCGTCCCGGATGGCGTTCCCAGCATCGACGCGGCTTATGCCTCCGATAGACAACTCAGCGTTCCGTTCGGGCCGAAGATGCCAGACCGTGTAGCAGCGGGACCCACGGTCACGACAACGACGTCTTGGAAAGGCTGGACATGACTCAACACCAACGCCTCGCCGCTCGCTTGGGAGGTGTCGCCGCACTGCCCCTGGTGATCGCCCTCGCGGCCTGCTCCTCCTCCTCGTCCGGCGACACCGCCGGCGGCGGCAGCACGGGGGCCGGCACCGAGTTCACCCTCACGTACGCGAAGTCCAACACCATCGAAAGTCCCTTCGAGGTTCTGGCCAAGCAGTACATGGCCGCCAACCCGGGGGTCACCATCAAGCTCGACGCGAAGCCGAACGACACCTACGGCGACTCCGTCCGCACCCAGCTCCAAGCTGGCAACGCCGCCGACGTTCTCGAGACCGAGGGCGGCTCCGGACAGTCCCGCAGCATCGTGCCACTGGCCAAGGCCAACTTCCTCGAGCCGCTGGGCGACGCCGCCGCCAAGACCATCCCGTCGGGGAGTGAGGCGCTCTTCCAGGTCGACGGCAAGACCTACGGCCAGCCCCTCGGCATCTCGTACGCGGGCCTGGTCTACAACACGACCGCGGCCACCGCGGCCGGTGTGACCACGCCGGCCAAGAGTTTCGACGAGGTCAAGGCGGCCTGCAGCAAGGTCGCCGGGGCCGGGGGCGGGAAGTCGCTCTACGTCCTGGCCGGGTCGACCGTGCCGAACGCCGGAATCACGTCGCTGATCATCTCGGCCACCCGGGTGTACGCGCAGGACCCCGACTGGAACACCAAGCGCACGAGCAACCAGACCACCTTCGCGGGCACCCAGGGCTGGAAGGACACGCTCCAGGCCATTCTCGACATGAAGCAGGCCGGCTGCTTCCAGCAGGGCGCCGAGGGCGCCGGCTTCGACGCCATCACCAACAACATGGCGCAGGGCACGTCGGTCGCGTTCTTTGGACCGCTCGGGTCGGCATCGGAGCTGCAGAAGGCCGCCCCGACCCAGAAGTTCGTCGCCGAGGCGTTCCCGCCGGCCGCGTCCGGCGGCAAGGCGTTCGGGATCGCCAGCGCGACCTACTCGCTGTCGATCAACGCCGCCTCGAAGCAGAAGAGCGCGGCGAACGCGTTCCTCAGCTGGCTGGCCGACCCGGCACAGGCCGACGTCTTCGCGAAGGCCTCGGGCGGTCTGCCGATCAGCGGCCTGGACAAGATGGACCTGTCGACGACGATCTACGCGGACGTGGCCGACATCCTCAAGAAGGGCGACTTCACGGCTCTGCCGAATTCGGGCTGGAAGAACTCCGCCGTGTACGACGCGCTGGGCACCGGGGTCCAGGGCCTGCTCACCGGCCAGAACACCGTCGACTCCGTCCTGAAGTCGATGGACACCGCCTGGGACCAGTAAGCACCACCTGAGGCACCCGGCCGTCCCACTGACGCTTCGACTGGAGACCCGATGAGCATCTCGCAGCTTCCGACCGAGGCGCCAGCCTCTGCCCCCCGCCAGGACGGCGGGGGGCAGAGGAACCAGACCCGTTCCCTGCTCAAGCTGGGCCACTGGTGGTGGGCCGTTCCCGGAGTCCTCCTGGTGCTGGCGATGCACTACGCCGCCACCGGCGTGGGCGCCTCGTTCGCCTTCACGAACTGGACGGGCATCGGCTCGTTCCAGTGGATCGGTCTGCGGAACTTCGAGCGGATCTTCTCGGATCCGACCAAGATTCTGGCCCTCCGCAACACCCTGATCCTGGCCTTCGCCTCGGTGCTGCTGAGCAACGTCGCCGGCATGGTCCTCGCGATGGGCCTGAACCGGATCCTTAAGACCCGGTACATCCTGCGGACCCTGTTCTTCATGCCGGTGGTGCTCAGCCCGCTGGCCACCTCCTACATCTGGAAGTTCATCTTCCAGCTGAACGGCCCACTCAACTCGGTCCTCAGCGCGGTCGGCCTGGACTCCCTCGTCCGGCCGTGGCTGGCCGACCCGAGCTGGGCGCTCTGGGCGGTCCTGCTGGTGGTGGTCTGGCAGAACATCGGGTTCGCCATGGTCATCTACATGTCCGGGCTCGCCGCCGTTCCCCTGGAGGTCGAGGAGGCCGCCGCGATCGACGGCGCCAACCTCTGGCAGCGGATCTGGCACGTGACGATCCCCGCCCTGAGACCGGCCATCGCCATCGCCACGACGCTGGGCATCGTCAACGGACTGCGGATCTTCGACCAGATCCTCGCCCTCACCGGTGGCGGACCGGCGAACGCCACGTCGACGCTGGCGACCGAGGTCTACAAGCAGGCGTTCAGCCTCGGCAACTTCGGCTACGGGGCCGCCCTGGCCCTCCTCCTGACCGTCATCATCCTCGTTTTCGCGGTGATCCAGCAGCGCGCGACCCAAGGTCCATCGGAGGCCTGACCATGTTCCGTTACACGAAGCTGTCCGCGCTGCGCGAGGTCGTGTTCTGGCTCGTCGCCCTCGTCTACCTGGCGCCGTTCTACGTCCTCGTCGTCATCGCGCTTAAGCCGGACACCGAGGTGTTCAGCACGTCGCCCCTGGCGCCGCCGAGCTCACCGAGCATCGCCAGCTTCCAGAAGGTCCTGCGCGCCACCGGGGAGTCCGACATCAAGATCGGCCTGCTCAACAGCCTGCTCATCACCGCCGGCAGCATCCTGGTCCTCGTCCTGCTGGGCGCCCTCACCGGCTACGTCATCGCCCGCAGCACCCGCGCGTGGAGCCGGATCACGTTCTACCTGTTCCTGATCGCCATCATCCTGCCGATCCAGCTGGGCACCGTCCCGCTCTACATCGGCGCCCGGGCCGCGCACCTCACCGGCTCCACATTGGGGATGATCGTGCTCTACGGCGGACTGCTCCTCCCGCTCTCGGTCTTCATCTACGCCGGCTTCTTCCGCGGCATGGGGACGGAGTACGAGGAGGCCGCGGCCATCGACGGCGCCTCGCCGACGCAGATCTTCTTCCGCATCGTGCTGCCCCTCATGGCGCCGGCCACCGGCACCGTGGCGATCCTCGCCGGGCTCATCATCTGGAACGACTTCTTCACGCCGCTGATCTTCCTCGGCGGCTCGAGCCAGCAGACCCTGCCGGTGGCCATGTACTACTACATCGGCTCGCTGGTGTCCCAGTGGAATCAGATCTTCGCCATCGTGATCTTCTCGATGATCCCGATCCTGCTGTTCTACCTGTTCGCCCAGAAGCGGTTCATCCAGGGCTTCGCCGGCGGGCTCAAGGGCTGACGGGACCGGACGATGACGACCGACAACCGGGCGAGCTTCGAGCAGTTCGTCGACATCTTCTACCGGCGCAAGCGGGTCGGAGAGGCCTTCGCCTTCCTGGTGTCCGACGCATACCGGCAGCACAACCCGACCATCCCGGACGGCCCGGCCGCCGCCGTTGAGGCGCTGACGCCGAAGTTCGACGGCTCCCCGGACGCCCGCTTCGAGGTGCAGCGCAGTCTCGTCGACGGCGACCTGGCCATGGTCCACGTCCGGGCCAGCCGACCCGGGAGTCCCGACGCCGCGGTCGCGGACATCTACCGGTTCGAGAACGGCCGGATCGTGGAGCACTGGGACGTGCTTCAACCGGTCCCCGCCGACCCGGTCCACGACCACCCGATGTTCTGACTACCGCCCAGAAAGGCCCCACCGTGTACCAGCTCGCACCGAACATCGACCTCCTCTTCGGCGAGGCCGGCGACAGCGCCGCGGCCCGCGTCCGGGCGGCCGCCGCCGCCGGCTTCGACGCGGTCGAGATGTGGGGGCCGACCGGCAAGGACGTTGCCGAGCTCGCCGACGCCCTGCAGGAGACCGGCGTGTCGCTCACCGCGCAGCTCGCCGAGCCGCGGATGCAGTTCATGATCCCGCCCAAGGACCACGCCCCGTTCTTCACCGGCCTGGACGCGGGCGTCGAGGTGGCCCGCCGACTCGGCTGCCCCCGCATCGTCGTCGGGAGCGGCACCGGGTTCGGTGGCCGCAACCGCCAGTCCCAGCTCGACGAGCTCGTCGACATCTTCACCCAGGGCGTGAAGCACATCGACGGGTCCGGTGTCTCGCTCGTCCTGGAACCGGTCAACATTCGGGTCGACCACCCGGGCGCCCTGCTCGACCGCACCAGTGAGGCGGTCTACATCGCCCGCGGCGTCGGCTCGTCGGCCTTCGGCGTCCTCTACGACCTCTACCACTCGACCGTCGAGGGCGAGGACGTTGCCGCGGAGCTGGCGAACGCCGGTGACCTGATCCACTACGTCCAGCTCGCCGACGCCCCCGGCCGCGGCGAGCCGGGCACCGGCGAGATCGACTGGGCCGCACGACTCGCCGACCTGCGCAGCGCCGGGTATGACGGGCCGATCGGACTCGAGTACTACCCGAGGACCGAGTCCGCGGCGTCCACCCGCTTCATCCAGTCGGTCGCCGCATCCGCATGACCGATCCCACCAGCGAGACCAGCGGCGAGAAGTCCGACAACCGGGCGATCAGGTGGAGCTACATGGACCATTGGCGCTCGGCCGGACCGGCCGGCCCGATCGACCAGTGGCACGACCGAGCCTCGATGAGCACCTTCCTGAAACAGCTCAAGGCGGCAGGGTTCGACGCCATCGACACCTTCGACTTCCGGTTCTGGCAGATCCTGGGCGACTACGGCTCGGTGGCGAACTACCAGGACTTCGTGCAGCAGCACGGCCTGGAGCGGATCGTCAACACGTTCCACGCGGCCGACTACGACGTCCGCAACTATGCGCCCCACGTTCCCGAGACCCACGCAGCGATCCTCGAGGACTTTCGGCTCACCATGGACCGCTGGTCCGGCATCCGGCTGGACAACATCATCGTGATGCCAGCCACTCTTTACTACGACATGGAGCCGGTCACTCCGGACAAGATCAAGACCACCGCCGACCTCTGGAACCAGGTCGGTGAGCTGACCCTCCAGTGGGGTGTGAAGCTGACCTGCCACCACGAGTTCTTCTGTGGAATCCAGAGCCAGCCGGACCTGGACCTCTTCTACGCCAGCTCCGACCCCCGCTACGTCAACCTCTTCGTCGACACCGCACAGCACTGCATCGCCTCGGTGGATCCGGTGGACTTCTACCGGTCGTACGCCGACCGGGTGACCGGCTTCCACTTCAAGGACACCCGCAACGTCGACGTGGGCGGCGACTTCCGGCACCGACCCGACGCCGAGATCATGGCGCCGACTACCGACAAGTGGTTCTACGAGATGGGCACCGACGAGGGCCTCGTCGACTTCGAGGCGATGATGCGGGCGATCCGGGACAACCTGTACCGCGGGTGGATCACCGTCGAGCACGACAAGGCCAACAAGTCCGGGGGCGACTACGCCGAGAGCACCGCCATCTCGCGCTGGTATGCCGCGAACGTCCTGTCGCGGATCTACGCATGAGCATCCGGTGGGCGTACGCCCTCGACCAGTGGAAGCCGCAGTTCGACGACTTCGTCCGCCGGCGCGACCACGAACGAGCGCTGAAGACCATCGCCGTCGCCGGCTTCTCGGGCGTCCAGCTCAGCAGCGGCAGCGGACGGTGGGCGCCGTTGGGCAACCCCGACCAGATCGTGGCCAACTTCGGCTCGCTACCAGCGTTCTCGGACTTCGTCCGAGCGTGCGCCCTCGACGGTGTCGCGGCCTACTCGGTCGACCTGGGCCAAGCGTTCCACGAGGACCTGCGCGGCGGCGCCGACCCAGGCGCGCCCGCCGATCGGGAGACCGTTCTCGCCCGGGCTACCTGGTTCGCCGACGCCCTGGCGGCATGGGAGTGCCAGACCATCGTCGTCCGGCCCGCACCCTCAGGTGCGGCCGGCGCCGCTGACGAGGCGGGCATCGACGCGATGGCCGACTGCTGGAACGCGGTCGGGGAGGTCACGGCCCAGCGTGGCGTCAGAACGGTGCTGCGGTTCGACTTCCTGTCCTCGCTCCGCCTCGACGACGGGTGGGACCGGCTCCTCGAGGCTGTCGACCCGCGCTACGTAGGTGTGGCCATCGACACCGGGGAGCTTGCCGCGGCGGGGCGGGACCCCCTCGCCGAGCTGGCCCGCGGCGGGCCCCCCGTCGAGCACGTCGTCCTCTCGAACGCCCTGCAGGCCGACGAGCTGAACGAGTTCACCCGTCCCGGAGCGGAGTTCTCGGTACGCCAGTCAGGTGGAGAGCGCCGTATCGGTCGTTGGTTCGGCGAGCTCGAGCAACCGGGGCTCGTCGACGCCGAACAGTTCCTCCGGGCGCTCGACGCGGTCGGTTATGACGGCTGGGTCGTGGTGAACACCGCACCGAGCCCGCATCCGGCGACCAGCGCCTTGCTCAGTGGCTATCACCTCCACCGCACCCTCGACCCTCTTGTCAGGAGCAGCCGATGACCCGACTCCCGGACGCCGTCGACGTGGCCATCGTGGGCAGCGGGCCGACCGGCGCCGCATACGCGCGCATCCTCACGGAGCTCGCACCGCAGGCGAGGGTGGCCATGTTCGAGGTCGGACCGACCGTCTCCGACCCACCGGGGGCTCACGTCAAGAACATCGTCGACCCGCAGGCGCGAGCCGAGGCGCAGCGGCGGTCCGAGGGGCCCGGTGCGGGCCAGGCCACGCTGACCACTCCGGGCGCCGTGCACAGCGGCGAGCGCCGGGCGCGGCCCGGCACCTTCCTGCTGCCCGACGGGTATGCGTACCCGGGCGAGGACGGCATCCCGCTCGCCGCGATGTCAAGCAACGTGGGCGGGATGGGCGCGCACTGGACCGGGGCCTGCCCGCGCCCCGGTGGGCGGGAACGGATCAACTTCCTCCCCGACCTGGACGAGCTGCTGGCCGAGGGCGAGCGCCTGCTCGGTGTCACGACAACGGCCTTCGACGGTGCGCCGTACTCGGAGGTGGTCCGTGAGCGGCTGTCGGCCGCGGTCGACGACGGCCGGGTCTCCGAGACCCGAGTGCAGCGGATGCCACTGGCCGTCCACCGTCGCGACGACGGCGCCCTGGTGTGGTCCGGCTCGGACGTCGTCATGGGCGACGTCACACGCGCTAACCCCCACTTCGCGCTCCATGACCAGTGCTTGGTCACCCGCGTCGTCCTCGACGACGGCCGGGCCGCGGGCGTCGAGGTTCGCGACCTCGTCACGGGCGAATCCCGCACGGTGGCGGCGCGGTTCGTGATCGTCGCCGCCGATGCGCTGCGCACCCCCCAGCTCCTGTGGGGCTCCGGCATTCGGCCGGCCGCGCTCGGGCGGTACCTCAACGACCAGCCGCAGGTCGTGTTCGCCGCTCGGCTGCGCGACGTCGAGGCCCCGGCGGCCACGGCCGGACCGGTGGGCGCGCTGAGCCAGACGAGCGGCGTCAGCTGGGTGCCCTACACCGACGACGTGCCGTTCCACGGACAGGTCATGCAGCTCGACGCGTCCCCGGTCCCCCTGGCCGACGACGACCCGGCCCTGCCCGGG
The DNA here is from genome assembly GCA_035535335.1 of Lapillicoccus sp. Taxonomy (GTDB): domain Bacteria; phylum Actinomycetota; class Actinomycetes; order Actinomycetales; family Dermatophilaceae; genus Lapillicoccus. The sequence goes on from DATLQE010000097.1 coordinate 28,331, forward strand.
TCAGTGGTCGGGCTGGGACTGTTCTGCGCCAAGGAGCTGCGGGAGGAGGACCGCCTCGACTTCGCCGACGACCAGCAGGACGCTTACGGCCTGCCGGCCATCCGCATCCACTACGCACTGACCAACCAGGACCGGGAGACCCTCGAGCGGGCCCGGCGTGAGATCGTGCGGCTCGGCCAGGCCGTCGGCCAGCCGCTCGACGACGCACCGATCACGCTGCCCCTCGGTGCCTCCCTGCACTACCAGGGCACCACGCGGATGGGTTCCGGCGACGACGGGAGCAGCGTATGCGGGCCGGACTGTGAGGTGTGGTCGGCGCCAGGGGTGTTCGTCGCCGGCAACGGCGTCATCCCGACGTCGACCGCCGCCAACCCGACCCTGACCTCGGTCGCCCTGGCCGTGCGCGGCGCCCGGCACATCGCGCGGCTGCTCGTTGCCGGCTGATTGAGGGCTGATGGACGGGTGATAGTCGGCATCACCGACGGCGATTCCCTTATGTCGAATGGTGACATTAGGGTGTTCGGAACGGACGCATCAGTCTCACAGGAGGTGGCGGGTGATTCCCGACCGCATCATCGAACCCTCGACCCTCACGACCACCGGGGGCCGGACCAGCGTCGAGGTGCGCCTCCCCTGGTACCGAGCCCTTCCAGGATCCTGCATCTCCGAGGTCAGCCTCGCCGTCGATGGCCGGTCCGCTCCGGTGGAGTCGCTGCGCTGGACGATGAACGACCGCACGTTCCGGATCGCTGAGCTGGCCGACAAGGTGGACGAGTGGTGGTTCCCGGCCGACTCGGTGGTCGTCGAAGGCGACCTCGACGTGCCGGCCGACGACCGCGACCACACGGTCGACGTCGAGCTGAAGATCTACATCCCGTACATCGTCACCGACCACGGCGTCTTGCGGATCGAGGAGCACGACACCAAGACCATGAAGGCGGTCCACCGATGAGCGACCAGCTGGGCGCGCCGATCCAGGGCGTCACCCTCTACAGCTTCACCCGCCCGTTCCACGCCCGCGAGTACGACCTCGAAGGACTGGTCCGCAAGGTCGCCGCCGACGGGTTCGGTCCCGGCTTGGAGATCATCGGGTTCTCCAGCTTCCGCGGGTTCCCGAACCTCGACGACGCCTTCGTCGGCTGGTTCAGGGACCTCGTCGCCGAGGTCGACCTGGTCCCGACGTCGTTGGCCATCAACGGCGACTGGGCACTGCGGCCGGACCGGCTGATGACCCAGGACGAGCTGATCGAGTACATGACACGGCAGATCGAGGCTGCGGCCCGGCTGGGGTTCTCGATCGCCCGTGTCCAGATCTCGCTGACCCCGGATTCCATGGAGGCCCTCCTCCCCGTGGCCGAGCGGTGCGGTGTCACGCTGGCTCTCGAGGTCCACGCGCACCAGCACGGTCGGCACGAGCTGATCCTCGCCCTGCGCGACCGCTACGAGAAGCTGGGCTCCCCACTGCTGGGCTTCACCGCCGACTGGGGCGCCACCGTGTCGGGCTTCGCTCCCTCCTTGCTCGAGGCATACCGTCGCCGAGGCGCCTCCGAGGAGCTGCTGCAGGCGGTCACCAACCTCTGGGACCAGACCTACCAGGAGGGTCCGCCGAACACCGAGAAGGCGCACGGGGACCGGTTCGGCGCGTTCATCGGGCTGGCGCACCGGTACGGCCGGCCGGACCTCGGCATCGACTTCGCCATCAACGGGACGGGGCTCTTCGGGCCGGCGCCGGTCGACACCTGGCGCGAGATCGCGCCGTGGATCCGGCACTGCCACGGCAAGTTCTTCGGCATCGACGAACGCGGCGAAGAGCCGTCCGTGCCGGTTCGCGACCTCGTCGGACTGCTGGTCGACGTCGGCTACCGCGGGGCCATCTCCAGCGAGTACGAGGGCTGGCACTGGAACTACTGGGAAAGTCCGTTCGACATCGTCCGGGCCGAGCAGGCGGTCCAGCGCTCCGCCGCCACGGCCGCCGGCTCCCGGATGGTCACCGAGGCGAGTGAGGCCCGCGCCGCCCTTGCCGACCACCTCCGCCAGCCCGCTCTCCCGACGGTGAAGGGAAGCTCATGACCGCCACGACCAACGCGCCCGCGCGGGATGTCGCCGGCACCGGGATCAAGCTCGGCATCACGCTCTACTCGCTCACCTCCGAGTGGGCGGCCGGCCGCTACACCTTCGAGAGCCTGTTGCAGGAGGTCGCCGACCAGGGCTTCGGCCCGGGCGTGGAGTTCAACGCGGCGCAGATGCTCCGCACCTACCCCACGGTCGACGACGAGTTCGTGACGATGTGGCGGGACGCCATGGACCGGCTCGGTCTCGAGCCGAGCGCGATGGGCACCAACCTCGACATGGGGCGCCGCGCCGATCGGGACATGACCCCTGACGAGGAGTACGAGTTCCTCGCCGTCCAGCTCGAGACCGCCAACAAGCTCGGGTTCAACCGGGTCGTCATCCGGTCCGCCGGCAAGGAGCTCCTTCGTCGGCTGCTGCCGCTGGCCGAGAGGTACGACCAGAAGCTCGGGTACGAGCTGCACGCGCCGGCTGGCCCGAACGACCCGAAGATCACGGCCATCCGGGAGATGTACGACGAGCTCGACTCGGACCGGCTCGGCTTCACCGCCGACTTCAGCTCGACGATGCACAGCCTCTCCCCCACGCTGCACCGCACCCTTCGCCAGATGGGACTACCGGACGAGCACTTCGCCGTCATGGAGGAGACGTGGCGCAAGCCGATCCCCATGAACGAGCGCAACCAGGAGTTCGAGGACTACCTGCGGGCGCATGACTTCGACCCGGCCCAGCTCGGACCCTTCACCCGGCTCGCCTTCAACATGCACGGGCTCGTGCCGCCGGAGGAGTGGATGGACATCATGCCGCGGATATTCCATGTGCACACCAAGTTCTACGACATCGACGAGGCCGGCAACGAGCCGGCCATGGACATCCCGCGGATTATCAAGCAGTTCGTCGACGGCGGGTACACCGGCTACCTGTCCAGCGAGTGGGAGGGTCACGCCTTCGCCGACCTCGGTGAGTCCGATCCGATCGAGCTCGTTCGGCTGCAACACAAGCTGATTCGCAACACGATCGAGTCCATGGTCGCCGGACGGGCCGCTCATGCCGGCTGACACCAGCACCGACCTCGCCGCCGAGATCCGGCAGCTGCGGGAGGAGCTCGCCGAGGCGCTGCGCCTGGCGCGACGCGCTCATGACCGCGGCGAGATCGAGAACCTCTTTAACCGGTACATGTACTTCCACAACGCGTTCCAGGACGAGCGGATCATCCCGCTCTGGGTTCGCCGTGGCACGCCCGGCATCCGAGCGCGTTACACCAACGCCGGCCAGTACACCGACTACGACAGCGTCATCCGCTACCACCAGGACCGTCCGACGCCGGTCGGCAAGCTGATCCTCCACTACACGACCACCCCCGTCATCGAGGTCGCCGAGGACGGCGAGACC
>DATLQE010000098.1:0-13360 GCA_035535335.1 Lapillicoccus sp.
GGGAGCCACCAAGGTCACCACCGACGCCACCTTCGAGCAGGACGTCCTGAAGAACGACAAGCCGGTCATCGTCGACTTCTGGGCCACGTGGTGCGGTCCGTGTCGCGCGGTCGCGCCCATCCTCGAGGAGATCGCCGCCACATACGGCGACCAGGTCGACGTCGTCAAGCTCGACACCGACGCCAACCCGGCGGTCACCAGCCGCTACGGCGTGGTCAGCATTCCCACGATGAACGTCTACGTCAACGGTGAGGTTGTCAAGACCCTCGTCGGCGCCATGCCGAAGCCGCGCCTCCTGCGTGAGCTCGAGGACTACATCGCCAGCTGACGGCTCACCAGAGCTGCCCGACGGTTCTGTTGCGGTTGGCGAAATCCCGTATGCGTCGTCGCCTCTAGGACGCTTCGGTCGGCTATCGTTCGCAGAGCCCAGCCGCGGGTCCCAGCCCGGCGCGGACCGGGGCCGCACCCGCTGATCACCGTCAGCACCGTCCTGCCCGCTGCCGCCTCGAGCGGCGACCCGTCTCCCGACCAGCTCCGTGAGGGGAGGGACGTGACCGAACCGCGTACCGGCCTCCAGGCCCGGCTCGGCTACCGCGGCCCCGTGGTCCGCGACCTGCGTGAGAGCCTCACGGCTGCGGGGGCGCTGGCGGAGGGCGACGGGTTCGCACCTCAGGCCGACGACGTCTTCGACGAGGAGCTCGACGCCGCGGTGAAGTCGTTCCAACAGGACCGGGGGCTGCTCGTCGACGGGATCGTCGGGCCGTGGACCTTCGCGGCCCTCGACGCGGCCAAGTGGCGCATGGGCGACCGGCTGCTGCGGCACAGCCCCGGCCACCTCCTCCGCGGCGACGACGTCATGGAGCTCCAGGAACGGTTGTTCGGGCTCGGCTTCCACCCGGGGCGCATCGACGGCATGTTCGGACCCGACACCGAGGGCGCGGTCCGTGCCTTCCAGCGCGGCGTCGGCCTCGTCGTCGACGGCGAGGTCGGTCCGGCGACCCTGCGGGCGTTCACCGACCTGCGGCGCAGCGTCGCGGGTGGCTCGTCTTTGTCGCTCCGCGAGCGCGAGCTGGTCCGGCGGTCCGGGCACCGGTTGGCCGGGCGGACCGTCGTGCTCGATCCGGGACACGGGGGCGAGGACCCGGGCGCCGTCGCCCACGGGGTCGTCGAGGCGGAGGTCGTCCACGACATCGCGACGCGCATCGAGGGTCGGCTCAGTGCGCACGGCGCCAACGTGGTCTACACGCGTACCCGCTTCACCAGCGCGGGTGACGACGAGGCCCGGGCCTCGTTCGCCAACGACTGCGCGGCCGACATCGTCCTGTCGTTGCACTGCGACACCGCGGATCAGCAGGACGCCAGTGGCGTGGCGACGTTCTTCTTCGGCCAGAAGCGGTTCGGGGCCTGGTCGGCGGTCGGCGAGCAGCTGGCCGACCTCATCCAGCGTGAGACCGTGGCCCGCACCGCCTTGGCCGACTGTCGCAGCCACGCCCGCTCCTGGAAGCTGCTCCAGGCCACCCGGATGCCGGCGGTGCGCATCGAGGCGGGCTATGTCAGCAATCCCGAGGACGCGGCCCGACTTCGGGCGGCGTCGTTCCGCGACGACATCGCGGAGGGCATCGTCGTCGCCCTCCAGCGGCTTTACCTCGGGGAGCACGACACCAGCGCAACGGGCATGCTCCAGCTCGGCGACCTCCGCAAGGTGCTGGAGGAGATGGCCGGCTGAGGGACGGCTTCGCCCTGGTCGGTCTCAGTTCGGGCTGGGGTGCTGTCGGTGCGCCGTGCCCACGGGCGTCGCCGGAGCGAGTCCGCGCACCGGCGCCAGCAGCCGTTCCACGGCCTGCTCGACCTCGCCGCGCCAGCGCAGCGCGGTCCGCAGGTCGAGTCGGAGCCGGGGGTATGCGACGTGCTCGCGGGCCGTCCGGAACCCCACCGCGGTGAGGAACTCGGCCGGAAGAAGGCAGTCCGCGCGGTCATCCCAGGACCCGTAGGCCTCGAGGGCCTTGCTGCCCCGTCGGAGGACGTCCTTGGCTGCCGCCTGGACCAGCACCCGCCCGAGCCCCTGACCCGCATACTCCGGGTCGATCCGGGCGGTGACCAGCACGATGGCGTCGCGGCTCACCGGTGCGGTCGGGAAGGCGAGGGCCCGCGGCACAAGGTGGGCCGGCGCATACGTGATGTAGCCCGCGAACCGTCCGTCGACGTAGACGACCCGTCCCGGCGTCCCCCATTCGAGGAGCGTGGCGGTGAGCCAGCTCTCCTTGTCCTCGCGCGGGTGCTGGCGCCGCCGGGCGGCCAGGGCGGGGCCGAGCTCCCAGAAGACGCAGTCGGCGCACGACCCGGTCAGGTCGCCGAGCCGGTCGACGGTGAGCGGCAGTACGTCGCGTCCCATGATTACCCCTACAGTGCGCCGGCGAGCGTCCGGAGCGCCTCGGCCGCGCCGGAGGTCAGCGGCGCACCGTGGCCGAAGAGGATGGTGCCGGCGTCGAGGGTGGCCAGCGTCTTGACCGACTGCGCGGCCTGGGCCGGGTCGGCGGTGAACTGCGGATTGGATCCGGTGAGTCCGCCCGTGTTGCCCAGGGCGTCGCCGGCGACGAGGACACGCGTGCCACGGTCGAAGACGCTGATGTGGCCGTCCGTGTGTCCCGGGGTGGCGACGACCTGCATGCCGAAGATGTCGGAGCCGTCGGCCGCGGCCACGATGGTGCGTGGACTGGTGGGAATGGTGTCGATGTCGGCCGCGCCGGCGTGGATCGACGCCCGGCTCGCCCGCGCGGCGACGTCACCGAGGCCGCCCGCGTGGTCGGGGTGGTGGTGGGTCAGGATGACGTCGGTGACCGAGTCCCACGAGGCGCTGGCGGCCTGCAGCGCGGTGCCGATGGCGTCGGCGTTACCGGCGACGCCGGTGTCGACGACCGCGACCGACGCGCCGCGGACCAGAAGGTAGGCGGAGACGAAGCCGAAGTCGACCCGCTTCCACGCCAGTGCGCCGGTGGACGTGGCCGTGGCGGCGGCCGCCGAGCTGGCCGAGCCGGAGCTCGCGGCGTTGCCAGACCCGGTCGAGCCGGTCGAGCCGGTCGAGCAGCCCGCCAGGACGGCGACGGCAACCCCGCCCCAACCGAGGTCGAGGACGACCTGGCGGCGGCTGAGCCGGTGGAGGCGCGCCGGCCGGCTCGACCGGTAGAGCGCGTCCATCCGGCCATGCTAGTTCGGGACCGCGTGACTAGGGTCGAACGGTGAGCACCTACGTCGAGCCGTCCTACCAGCGGGACACCGCCTACATCCCCGACCGGATCCTCGCTGAAGGCGGGGACTGGCCGGTCGAGCCCGGCCGGTACCGCCTGGTGGTGGCCCGAGCGTGCCCGTGGGCGAACCGGGCGATCATCGTGCGGCGGCTGTTGGGCCTCGAGGATGCCATCTCGATGGGGGTCTGCGGGCCGACGCACGACGAGCGGTCGTGGACGTTCGACCTCGATCCCGACGGGCTGGATCCGGTGCTCGGCATTCCGCGGATCCAAGACGCTTATCTGGCGCGGTTCCCGGACTACCCCAAAGGCATCACCGTGCCGGCCATCGTCGACGTACCGTCGGGCCGGGTCGTGACCAATGATGTTCCGACCATCACCCTCGACCTCTCGACGCAGTGGCGTGCATACCACCGGGAGCGCGCCCCTAGCCTCTATCCAGCGCCGCTGCGCGCTGAGATCGACGAGGTCATGGAGCGTGTCTACCGATCCGTCAATAACGGCGTATACCGCTGTGGCTTCGCGGGGTCGCAGGAGGCGTACGACGACGCGTACGACCAGCTGTTCGCCGGTCTGGACTGGCTCTCGCACCGCCTGGAGACGCGGCGCTACCTGGTCGGTGACACGATCACCGAGGCCGACGTCCGGCTGTTCACCACCCTCGCGCGGTTCGACGCGGTCTACCACGGGCACTTCAAGTGCAACCGGCAGAAGCTCAGCGAGATGCCGGTGCTCTGGGCGTATGCGCGGGACCTGTTCCAGACGCCGGGGTTCGGCGACACCATCGACTTCGACCACATCAAGCGGCACTACTACGTCGTGCACCACGACATCAACCCGACGGGGATCGTGCCCAAGGGACCGCTCCTGGAGGAGTGGGCGCTCCCGCACGATCGGGAGCGGCTCGGCGGCCGGCCGTTCGGGAGCGGTACCGCGCCCGGTCCGGTTCGACCCGGCGAACAGGTGCCGAGCGACCACAACCCGGCCCTGGCCGTGCTCTGATCTTTAGCGCTTCGAGCAGCTTCTAGCGGCTTCTACCGTCGGAACTAGATCTCCTCCATCAGCCCGACGATCCGGTTCAGATCCTCGACCGAGGCGAACTCGACGGTGAGTCGACCCTTGCGCTGACCCAGCGCGATCGTCACCCGGGTGTCGTAACGGTCGGAGAGTCGAGCGGCGAGGTCGTCCAGCTGGGGATGTCGGGTGCCGGCCCGTGGTCGGCGAGCCTTCGGTACCGCGGCGGGGTCGTCACCGCCCAGCGCGACGATCTCCTCGACGCTGCGCACGGAGAGGCCTTCGGCGACGATCCGTTGCGCCAGCCGCTCCATGGCCGCCGCCTCGTCCAGGCCCAGCAGGGCCCTGGCGTGTCCGGCCGACAGGACGCCGGCGGCCAACCGGCGAGCCACCACGGGCGGCAGCCGCAGGAGCCTGATGGTGTTGGAGATCTGCGGCCGGGACCGGCCGATCCGGCTAGCCAGCTCGTCGTGTGAGCACCCGAAGTCGTCGAGGAGCTGCTGGTATGCGGCCGCTTCCTCGAGCGGGTTGAGCTGGGTCCGGTGCAGGTTCTCCAGGAGGGCGTCGCGAAGGAGGTCGTCGTCGTGGGTCTCCTTGACGATGGCCGGAATGGTGTCCTGCCCGGCCAGCTGGCTGGCCCGGAGCCGGCGCTCGCCCATGATGAGCTCGAAGCGGGGACCGAGGTCAGCGGCGTCGTCCTGGGTGCCGCCTTCGAGCCGGACTCCGTCGTGCGGCTCGGTGAGAGCAAGGTCGGCGCTTTCGGGTTCGGCGCGGGCAATCGGCCGGACGACGACCGGCTGCAGTACCCCGATCTCGCGGATCGACGCCGCGAGCTCGGCCAGCTCGTCCTCATCGAATACGGTGCGCGGCTGCCGTGGGTTGGGTCGAATGGCCGCGATCGGCAGCACGGCGAAGGTCGCTCCCGGGACGGGCGCCAGCTCGAGCTCCGGCACGCCACTCACCGCCGCGTCAGACCCATCCCTCTCGACCGGGTCGCCGCTTGGCCGGTGGTCGTCGTCAGAACCCGCGTCGAGCGCTCCGTTGAGCACGTGGTCCTGGCGCTCGCCCGGCTGGCCGGGCGAGGTGCGGCCGTCGAGGTATCCGTCGTCGGTGCCGTCTTCGACACCGCTGCCCACGCCGCTGGACGGTTCGTCGTGCACTGGCCGCTCGGTGAGGGCGTCGCTGCGCGACGTGTCGTGACCATGACCGTTCAGCTGCTCCGCTGAATCGCTCGGGTCGGCGTCGGCCGGAGGCGGTGGTGGAGTGCTCTCGCGGAAGAACACGTCGACCGGGCGGGCGGTCCCGGGTGAGGACGGGATCAGCGCTCCCAGACCGCGTCCCAGCGCCCGCCGTTTCTCACTCATCGCGCACTCGCTCTCTCCGCGGGGATGGACATGGCTGCGCCCCGGTCGGCAAGCTCGCCGGCCGCTTCGAGGTAGGAGAGCGCGCCGCTGCTCGTGGGGTCGTACGTCATCACCGTCTCGCCGAAGCTCGGTGCCTCGGAGACGCGCACTGATCGCGGGACGGTCGTTCGCAATACCTGGTCGGGGAAGTGCGAGCGAACCTCGTCGGCGACCTGGGACGAGAGTCGAGTGCGGCCGTCGTACATCGTCAGCAGGATGGTGGAGACGTGCAGGCCGGGGTTGAGGTGCCCGCGGATCAGCTCGATGTTCTTGAGCAGCTGCGACAGGCCCTCGAGCGCGTAATACTCGCACTGGATCGGGATGAACACCTCTGGCGCCGCGACGAAGGCGTTGATGGTCAGCAGGCCGAGGCTGGGCGGGCAGTCGATGAGCACGTAGTCGACCGCCGTCGCGGCGAGGTAGTCGGCCAGGGCACGCCGCAACCGCATCTCCCGAGCCACCATCGACACCAGCTCGATCTCCGCACCCGCCAGGTCGATCGTCGCGGGCGCGCAGGAGAGCCCTTCGACCGTGGGACACGGAACGACGACCTCGGCGAGAGCTTTGCCGTCGACGATCACGTCGTAGACGCTCGGGACCTCAGAGTAGTGCTCGATTCCGAGGGCGGTGCTCGCGTTGCCCTGTGGGTCCAGATCGATGACCAGGACGGTGAGGCCCGACTGGGCGAGGGCTGCGGCGACGTTCACCGCCGTCGTCGTCTTGCCGACGCCCCCCTTCTGATTGGCGACGGTCAGAATGCGCGTCGCGGGCGGAGGCGGCAACCGGCGCCCGGCCAGCACGATGCGGCGGCGCGCGTCCTCGGCCAACGTCTGGGCCAGGGGCGTGTCGTCTCCGGCGTCGGGGATCGTCGCGACCAACTCCGTGCGGACGTCCGCGTTCGTTTCACGTGAAACACCCTCATCCACGGTCCACGCCGGAGCGGTTTCACGTGAAACGTCGTTTCGCTCTGGCACACGACCGCCCGCGACGTCCGTTGTTCCTCGATGCGCTGCGACTCTGGTTTCACGTGAAACCGGCCAGCCGAGGCCTTTGGACCACCCGATGGCGCGTCCGAGTAGCGGCCAACCCACGGAACCTCCGCGATGCTGCCTCCGGCTGACATCCTCGGCGGCGGAGAGTCGAGTCGGAGTGCCACCGTCCTCGATCAATCTGCTCAACCCCTTGCCTGGCCGCGAAACGAACGACAGCGAGTTCGACATGTCTGAGCCATCCAAGCACCTCGGCGGCCCCTGACCCGTGGCGCAACACCGGCCTGTGGACGACGGATTTGGACCAGATTCGCGCCGGCGGTCCATTCCGTCGTAACCGATCCGGTGGTCGGCTAGGGACGGCGCCGCCCGGAGGAAGTAGGCGATCTACGGCCCCTTGGCGCCGGCCGCGCCGAGCCGCCAACTCGCCGTCCCGGCGTGACCGCGGATCCCACGTCGACGGTGACGACTAGCGTCTCAGGGGTCACCACCCCGGCCCCGAACGACGCCACGCTCCACCTGCTCGCGTTCAGGGCTCGCAGCTGGTCGGCGTCCTCGGTCAGCTCCGTCGGTGCCGAGGTCCCCTTGAGGGCATGCAGCGATCCGCCGGCCTCCAGGAGCGGTAGCCCGATCCGAGCCAGCTCTCCGATCCGCGCCACCGCCCGAGCGGTGACGTGCCCGAACCTCGGGGCGCCCCACAGCGACTCGGCCCGACCGCGGTGGACGACGACGTTGGCGAGACCCAACTCCTCGACCGCCGCCGTCAGCCAAGTCGTCCGTCGTTGCAGCGGCTCGACCAAGGTCAGTCGCAGGTCGGGGCGCACGATGGCGAGGGGGATACCCGGCAGACCGGCACCTGACCCCAGGTCGGCCACCCGGGCACCGGTCGCGAACAGCGGGTGCACCACGGCGCAGTTGAGGACGTGACGATCCCACAACCGAGGCGCTTCACGGGGGCCGATCAGGCCATGGGAGATGCCGGTGGCGGCCAGAAGCGCGACGTACCGTTCGGCGAGCGATACCCGGGAGCCGAACACCGCGGCGGCGACGTCGGGGGTCGGCGGAGCCCCCGGTCGGGATCCGGTCCCTGCCTCAGCCGACGATGTCGCCGGCTGGGGCGACGACGGGCCTGAGCGGTCCAGATCCTCAGACCGGGCGTTCATCGGACCCGGTTGATGGGCACCGATCCGTAGAGAGCTCCGCCTCGTGTTTCACGTGAAACGGCGCCGCCGACTCAGGCCGGGAAGACGACGATGTGTCGATGCGGCTCCACGCCCTCCGACTCGGAACCGAGACCCGCCGCAGCCACCTCGTCATGGACGATCTTCCGCTCGAACGCCGACATGTCGTCGAGAGCCTGCTGAGCCCCCGTGGTCCGCACCTCCGCGATGGCGGAGCGAGCGATCTCCAGCACCTCGGTGCGCCGCTGCGCGCGGTGGCCGGCGATGTCGAGCATCAACCGACTGCGTTCGCCCGTCTCGGCCTGGACCGCCAGGCGAGTCAACTCCTGGAGCGCGTCGAGGACCTTGCCGTCCGACCCGACCAGCCGGCGTGGTACCCGGCCGTCGTCGGAATCGACGATGCCCACCGACGCCCGGTCACCGTCGATGTCGACCTCGATGTCACCGTCGAGATCGGCAATGTCCAGCAGCCGCTCGAGAAAGTCGGCCGCCACCTCGCCCTCACGCTCGAGCAGCCGCAACCGAGACCCGGTCGCCCGACGTGAGTCCGACGCCCCACTCTCGTCGACGTCGTCCGCACCGCCCACTTGGACAGCCGGGTCGCCGCCGCCATTCGAAAGGTCGTCAAGGTCGTCAAGGACCACCGCGTTCGCGTCGCTCGGAGGCGCGGTCACCTCGGTGTCATCACTCATCGGCGAACTCCTGCTCGTGCTGGAGCGGGACGACATCCCGCAGTGGTGTGAAAGGGGCGACGTGTGGCCCGGACGCCTGGACGAGCCACGGGCCTGGACCGAACCGGCATACCGGCGTCCGAGCTCAGGCCGCGTCGGGGCTCGGCGTCCCACCCTCGGGACGTCGCTTTCCGGGCGGATCGGTCTGGCGCTTGACCTGCTGGCCCTGCGGCTGTTTCGGCCGCGGCTTCTGCTTCTGCCGCTTGGGCTGCTGCCGCTGGCCAGTGGGCCGGGCGGGCGCCTCCGACCCGTTGGCCGGCGAGCTCGGCTCGGTCGGAGCGTCCTGAGGGGTGGAGCCGTCGGGCGAGTTCGGCCCGCCAGTCCGGTCCGCCTCGTCACCGGGGCTACCCGTACCATCCGCACCACTCGAGCCAGCGCCGTCAGTCGGTCCTCCGCCAGCACTGCGTTTGCTGCGCTTCTTGCCCTTCGGCTGCTGCCGCTGTCCGCCCTTGGGCGCCTCGGGGAGCGCGTCCTGGACGTCCGGCTGATCGGTGGTCGTGTCGCCGAGACCCGGGATGTGGAGCTTCTTGATCGTCTTGCCCCGCTTGCGCTGCCGCTCCTCGTAGGCCCGCTCCGCCGCCGAGCCGGGGGCGGGCATCCGGCGGATCACGTAGAACTGCTGCCCCATCGACCAGACGTTCGTCGTGAGCCAGTAGAGGAGCACACCGATCGGGAAGTTGATGCCGGAGATCGCAAAGAAGATCGGCATCAGGTAGAGGATCACCTTCTGCTGCTTCATGTACGGGTTGTCCAGCGCAGCGTCCGGCATGTTCTTGCGCATGAGTTGCCGCTGCGTCGTGAACGTCGACACCGACATCAGCACGATGAGCACGGCGGTGAGGATCTTGACGTTGAGGTCCGATGACCCGAGGAACGTCGACGAGAGCTGGGCCCCGAAGATCGTCGACTTCTCGATGACCGAGGCCACCTCGGGGGTGATCGGGCCGATCGGGGGGTGCGCTCCCGACGCCACGTGCGGCAGGTTGTTGAGTACCTGGAACAGCGCGAAGAAGAACGGCGACTGCAGCAGGATCGGCAGGCACGAGGAGAACGGGTTGGAGCCGGTCCTCTTGTAGAGATCCATCGTCTCCTGCGTCATCTTCTGACGCGACTCCGGATCGCTCTTGCCTTTGTACTTCGCCTGGATCTTCTGCATCTCCGGCTGGATGAGCTGCATCCGCCGTGAGCTGTGAATCTGCTTGACGAACAACGGGATCATGAGGAACCGCACGACCACGGTGAGGCCCACGATGGAGAGAGCCCAGCCCCAGCCGTTCTCGTACGGGATCCCCAACCACACGAACAGCTGATGCCAGGCCGTCATGACCCAGGCCTCCCCCCACATGAGGGGGTTCAGCAGGCTGACGAAGAAGTCGTACACGGTCGGTGAGGTCCTTAGGTCAGTGGGCGTGCCCGGCGCTCGTGGGTTCGGTCCACGCCCCTTGCGGAACGTGGTCCACGCCGCCGGGGTTCCAGGGGTGGCAGCGCAGCAGTCGCCGCACGGCAAGCCAGCTGCCCTTCAGCGGCCCGTACCGCTCGAGGGCGGTGATGGCATACGTCGAGCACGACGGATAGAACCGGCAGGACGGGGCCTCCAGCGGTGCGAGGATCAGCTGGTATGCGCGCACCAGCCAGATGAGGGGCAGGGCCAGGAGTCGCGACACCGTCATGACGACACCACAACTGGTGATCCCAGGCGCGGCACCACGGTGTCCAACGCGCGGTCCAGCTCAGCCGCCAGCTCAGCGGTGCTCGCCTCGGCCGCCGCGGGATTCGCGCGCACGACGACGTCGCATCCTTGGGGTATGCGGTCGAGCCGCGCCGCGACGAGGTGACGGAGGACCCGCTTGGTGCGGTTGCGGATCACCGCACCACCGACCGCCTTGGCGACGACGAATCCGACTCGAGCCCGGCGGTCTGCGGATGGGTGTTCTGGAACACCGGAAGCGCCCGAGGCGTCGTCAGCGAGCGCGGCGCCGACCGGCATCGCATACCGACCGGCGACGACCAGCAGCCGGCCGCCGGAGCGCGCTGCGCCGGCTCCACGCAGCGTGGCGGAGAAGTCCGTGGCCGTCCGCAGCCGGTGACGTGCGGGGAGCACGCGGCCCTGCCCCGACGCCTCAGGCCGACAGTTCGGAGCGGCCCCTGCGGCGGCGAGAGGCCAGGATCGCGCGACCCGCGCGAGTGCGCATCCGCAGACGGAAGCCGTGGGTCTTGGCTCGGCGGCGGTTGTTCGGCTGGAAGGTGCGCTTGCTCACGAGGTGTCTCCGTTGCTGCCAGGCGGACGGGGGACGCCTTCCGGCCTGTGGGGTTCGCGCCTTGGGTTCGAGGCGAGGGGTGAGAGTGCCCGCTTCGGGCGCCATCGGAAACCCGGAACGTGCGACGTCGACGAGACCGACAAGGCGTCACGGGCAAGCGAAAGCGACCGAAAACAGGCCCTCTCCACGATACGGGAGCGTCGAGGAGAGGGTCAAACTCGCTCGCCCACTCGGTTGTCAGATCAGCCGAACGGCTCGACGTCCGGTCAACGCCCGGCGAAACCCTCCAGTTTCCGGCCCACCGTGGCTAGCCTCGGGCCGACACGCCGAGCTGTCGACGAATTCTCTCCACAGCGCCCCCTCCCAAGGTTGAGAATGCCGTTGCCGAGTTGTTAGCGTCACGGCTCACGGCGGGTTCGGTCCACAGGGTGTGGACAACGTGTGGACAATCCTCCGCCCAGGCCCGGGTTGGCTCGGGGCGCAGTGCGCATTACGTCTATCCAGCACGAGTAGGTCTGATCCAGCACGAGTAGGTCTGATCCAGCAGTTCGGCCGTCGAAACCACGCGCGGCAGCGTGACGCGGCGGCCCGGGCACACGCGAGCAAGGGCGGGGACATGTCGGACGCGGAGGTCGACTACAACCGGGTCTGGCAGGACGCGATCCACCACCTGGACGGTCAGGGGGTGGCCCAGCGTCAGCGAGCCTTCCTCGTCCTCAGCCGGCTGGTCGGCGTGCTACAGAACCTGGCCATCATCGTCACGCCCAACCCGCTCACCAAGGGTGTCATCGAGGACCAGATCGGCAGCGCGGTCCGGGAGGCCCTCACCGAGCAGCTCGGCGTCGAGATCGCCCAGCTGTCGGTGTCCGTGGACGAGAAGCTCGGCGACTCCTACCCGCCACCGCTCACTGACGAGACGGGCGACGGTGCTCCGGCCGGCGCCGACGGCCGGCCCAACGGTTACGCCCTCCCAGCTCAGGGACCGCCGCCCGAGCTCGGGACGGCCTCCTTCCCCCCGCCGGCGACGGCGTATCCACTGTCGTCCGACGGCGTGGTCGTCGACCGGTCCCGCGAGTTCCGGGACGGCCGGGAGGGTCGTGAGGGTCGCGACGGCCGGGAGCACGACAAGAGCCGGCTCAACCCCAAGTACACGTTTGACACGTTCGTCGCCGGCTCGAGCAACCGGTTCGCCCACGCGGCCGCGCTCGCCGTCGCGGAGGGACCGGCCAAGTCCTACAACCCGCTGTTCATCTACGGCGACAGCGGGTTGGGCAAGACCCACCTGCTGCACGCGATCGGCGACTACTCGCGCCAGCTGCTGCCGCACCTACGGGTCCGGTACGTGAACTCGGAGGAGTTCACCAACGACTTCATCAACAGCATCCGCGACGACCGGACCGCCCGGTTCCAGACCGTCTACCGCGACGTCGACGTCCTCCTCATCGACGACATCCAGTTCCTCGCCGGCAAGGTCCAGACGCAGGAGGAGTTCTTCCACACCTTCAACGCCCTGCACAACGCCACCAAGCAGGTGGTCATCACGTCCGACCTGCCGCCCAAGCAGCTGAGCGGGTTCGAGGAGCGGCTCCGGTCCCGGTTCGAGTGGGGGCTCATCTGCGACGTGCAGCCCCCGGACCTGGAGACACGGATCGCCATCCTGCGCAAGAAGGCGACGCTGGAGCGGATGTCGGCGCCGGACGACGTCCTCGAGTACATCGGCAGCAAGATCAGCTCCAACATCCGCGAGCTCGAGGGTGCGCTCATCCGGGTCACTGCCTTCGCTAACCTCAACCGCCAGCCGGTGACCCTCGACCTGGCGGAGGTAGTCCTGCGCGACCTCATCCCCAGCGAGCAACCCGCCCAGATCACCGTCTCGACGATCATGGGTGAGACCGCCCGCTATTTCGGGCTCACCATCGACGACCTCTGCAGCAGCTCACGCTCCCGGCAGCTGGTCCAGGCCCGGCAGATCGCCATGTACCTGTGCCGTGAGATGACCGAGCTGTCCCTGCCCAAGATCGGGCAGCACTTCGGTGGCCGCGACCACACCACGGTCATGCACGCCGACAGGAAGATCCGGGAGCTCATGGGCGAGCGGCGGGCGATCTACAACCAGGTCACCGAGCTGACCAACCGCATCAAGCACACCTCGCCGTGAGGGCGGCCGGCCTCGCTGCGAACCGCTCCAGAATGCCCGCGGTTGTCCACATGTTGTCCACCGCGAGCCAGGGCCGGATTCGCCCGGAACGGGTGACTTCTCCACGGCCTGTGGAGAAGCCTGTGGACGATCCCCAGTGGACCTCCTCGCGGCGGAGACCCGCCACTACGCCACATCCCGAGGGGTTGTCCACAACCCCTGTGGACGACCTGAGGACAACCGCACCGGACGGTGCGTCGCCGGGGGTTCCACGGCCTCCGCTTGGGGACGTCACCGAGTCGTCCCCCGCCGCCTTCAGTTGTCCACAGCCTGTCCACCGGCCTGTGCACATCCCCGAACCCACGGTGACCTGCACGGACACCGGTTGTCCCCGCCGTGCAC
>DATLQE010000099.1:0-2422 GCA_035535335.1 Lapillicoccus sp.
CTACTCCTACCTCGTCTCGCTGCTCCCGCGCCGGATCATCGAGGAGCTCGACCTCGACGTTCGGCTCGTCAAGCGCCGGTATGCGTCCTACACGCCCCTTCCCCACGACCCCGGTCGGGGGCTGCTCGTGGACGCCGCCGAGCCCGACTCCACCCGAGCGTCGTTTGTCGCCGCGTTGGGTGATGATGCGGATTTCGTTGCGTGGCAACGGTTTTACGCCCGTTTCGCGACGGTGGCCGCGCGGCTGTGGCCTACCGTCCTCGAACCGCTGCGGTCTGCAGCGGAGATCCGTGGGCTCGTCGACGACGACGAGTTCTGGGACCTCCTCACCGGAGCGCCGCTGGGGACGCTCCTGCGCCAGACGTTCGCCGATGACACGGTCCGAGGGATCGTCGCGACGGACGGGCTGATCGGCACGTTCGCCGACCTCGACGACCCCTCGCTGGTGCAGAACGTCTGCTTCCTGTATCACCTGATGGGCGGCGGCACTGGGGATTGGGACGTCCCGGTGGGTGGCATGGGTGCGGTCACCGACGCCCTGGCCAAGGCCGCGGTCGGTGCCGGAGCGGAGCTGGTCACGGGCGCCGACGTCATCTCGGTCGACGCAGACGGCGACGTCGTGTGGAGCGTCGGCGATCGCGAGCAGCGGTCGCGTGGCCACGTCCACGCCGGGCTGGCGCCCGTGGGGCTCGACCATCTCCTCGCCGCCAGCGGTTCGGACCCCATCTCGATGGGGCCGGCTCCGGAGGGCGCACAGCTCAAGGTCAACCTGCTCCTCACTCGGCTACCCCGACTGCGGGACCCCTCCGTCGACCCGGCCGTGGCGTTCTCGGGGACCTTCCACGTGCACGAGTCGATGTCCGAGCTGCAGGACTCCTATCTTGTCGCCCGGTCCGGTCGGGTCCCGCCGGTCATGCCGTGCGAGGTCTACTGCCACACGCTCTCCGACCGCAGCATCCTCGGACCGGAGCTGGCCGCGTCCGGGGCGCAGACCCTCACCCTCTTCGGACTGCACACGCCGGCCCGGTTGTTCACCGGCCGGTCGTGGGAACGGCAGCGGCGACGCCGGGAAGAAGCCCTTAGGGCAGCGGTGCGAGCGCTGGATTCGGTTCTGGCGGAGCCGCTCTCGGACGTCGTCGTGCGCGACGTCAACGGCGAAGCGTGCGTAGAGGTTCGCACGCCGGCCGACCTGGAACGCGAGCTCGGCCTGCCCGGCGGCAACATCTTCCACCGGCCGTTGCGCTGGCCCTGGGCCGAGCGACCGGACGAGATCGGAACCTGGGGAGTGGAGACCGCCCACCCCAAGGTCACGGTCTGCGGAGCTGGCGCACGACGCGGTGGTGGCGTGAGCGGCATACCAGGCCACAACAGCGCCCAAGCGGTGCTGCGGCGCGCTTGACTCGGGTCGCCCGAGCTGGTTCGTGCGGTTTGGGTATGGAATTCGATACGGCTCAGAGCACGAATCGGGCAGGGGTAACCGGGGGGAAACATGGGTGCGGCAGGATCGTCACATGGATCGTCAGCAAGAGTTCGTGCTCCGGACCATCGAGGAGCGCGACATCCGTTTCGTCCGGCTGTGGTTCACCGACGTCCTGGGCACCCTGAAGTCGGTCGCGGTTGCGCCGGCCGAGCTCGAGGGCGCGTTTTCGGAGGGGATCGGCTTCGACGGGTCTGCGATCGAGGGCTTCGCGCGGGTCTTCGAGGCCGACATGCTGGCCAAGCCCGATCCGGCGACGTTCCAGGTGCTGCCGTGGCGCGGTGACAACCCCGGGACGGCGCGGATGTTCTGCGACCTCCAGATGCCCGACGGGTCGCCGAGCATCGCCGACCCCCGCAACGTCCTGCGCCGCGCGCTCTGGCGGGCGGGGGAGCTGGGGTTCACGTTCTACACGCACCCGGAGATCGAGTTCTTCCTCCTCAAGGAGAGCTGGAAGAAGGGTCGTCGGCCGAAGCCGGTCGACGAGGCCGGCTACTTCGACCACGTCCCCCACGGCAGCAGCCACGACTTCCGCCGCGCGACCATCACCATGCTCGAGGCGATGGGCATCTCGGTCGAGTTCAGCCACCACGAGGGGGCGCCGGGCCAGAACGAGATCGACCTCCGGTATGCGGACGCGCTCACCACCGCGGAGAACATCATGACCTTCAAGACCGTGGTCAAGGAGGTGGCGCTCGAGCAGGGCATCTACGCGACGTTCATGCCCAAGCCGTTCGCCGAGTATCCCGGCTCCGGGATGCACACGCACCTCAGCCTCTTCGAGGGCGACACCAACGCCTTCCACGAGGCGGGAGCGCCGTACCAGCTGAGCAAGACCGGTCGCCAGTTCGTGGCCGGCCTGCTGAAGCACGGCGCCGAGATCACCGCGGTGACCAACCAGTGGGTGAACTCGTACAAGCGGCTCTGGGGCGGCGGTGAGGCGCC
>DATLQE010000100.1:0-2480 GCA_035535335.1 Lapillicoccus sp.
TGCCGGTCGTCGTGCCGGTCGTCGTCAGGCTGGGCGCCACGCCGGTCGCCGGAGGCTGGGACACGACCCTGACGTTGTTCCGGCCCTTGGGCGGGACGCGAGAGGCCGGGTCGTCCCTCTCCGCGACTGCGTCGGTCAGGGTGCCGGAGGTCGTCGTACCGCCCGTGGTGCTCGTTCCGCCGGTGCCCGTCGTCCCGCTGCCACCACCCGACCCGCCCGGACCGCGACCGTTGCCCTGCCCGTTGTGTCCGGTGGACTGTCCATTGGGGGGGCCAGTCGTCACCGGGGTCGGGATCGGCGTGATGGTCGGCGTGGGGATCGTCGTCGCGGGGGGAGGCGTGGGAGTCTTTGTCGGTTTCGGCTGGGGGGTGGACTCGGTCGGCTGAGGCTGGTCACCACCCGTGGCGCCGTCCTGGTCGTCATCCGTGTCGCCACCCTGGTCGTCCGCGTCGGTGCCGGACCCGCTCGGGTCGGTGAGCGTGGTCCCGCCGTTGGGCGTGCCCTTGCCTTGGGTCTTCCCGCGGGCGGAGTCCTGCGACTCCTCGGGAGTGGTCACGCCGACGATCGGGTCACCCATCGGGTAGACGGACGACGGATCTGCGGCCAGCAACCCCTCGGCGGTGAAGGGCGGAGCGAACGGGTCGGCGAGCCTACCGCCCACGGGCAGGACAAGGTGGCTCTGGAACGGGGTGCCCGAGAGGAACGGGAGGACGAGCGCCTGCAGGGACCGGGGCAGCCCACCGCGGAGGTGCGGTGTGCTGGACGCCTGGTCGGAAGGAACCGGCGCCAGCTCGACCGCTGCGGCCACGGTCGCGCCGGACACCGCGACGCCGAGAGCGGCGAGGACCGTCAGGCCGCGGTGGGGCCGACGACGCCGAGTGGGTGCGGCGCGGGGAATCGGCGTGTCGGCCTGGTGGGCGACGGCCAACAGCAGGGAGCCGAGGTCGTCGTCGGTGTCGAGGCGGGCGCCGACCTGGTCGAGGAGGAGGTCGTCGGCGAGCAGCGCGCTCAGCGGGGTCGGTTTCACGACGCCACCCCTCCCGCCGGTCCGGCGGCGGCGAGCAGCTCCCGCAGCCGGGTGAGCGCCCGGTGTTGCGCGACGCGGATCGCACCGGCGGTCATGCCCAGCGCCGCGGCGGTCTCGTCGGTGGACATCCCGACGGCGACCCGCAAGGTGAGGATCTCCTGCTGCTGGGTGGGGAGGGTACGGATGAGGGTCATGGCGCGGCTGGCCTCGTCCCGGACCAGGGCCAGCTGCTCCGGTCCGGCGGTGGCGTCGGCGCGGTCGGGCACGTCGGCGACGGACTCCGGCCCTCGGATCAGCTGGCGTTGAGCGTCGACGACCTTGCGAGCCGCGATGGAGTAGACGAACGCCTCGAAGGGAAGGCCGCGGTCGTCGAAGGTGCGCAGACCGGTGTGGACCGCCATGCACACCTCCTGTGCCACGTCCTGGGCGACGTCCTCGGCTCCGAAGCGTCCGAGCCTCGCCCGCGCGTACCGCAGGGCCAGCTGCCGTACGCGTGCCAGGAGAGCCTCGGCCGCGTCACCACCGTCGCGTCGGGCGACGGCGGCGAGATCGCGCAACGTCGGCTGCGCGTCCATCGTGTCCATCGGTTCAGGGGGCTCGACCGTTACCGACCCGTCCCGCTCGGTGGGACGCTCGCGGTGCCGCCCCTCGTACGGGGGCGTGGAGGGTCGACGGGAGAGTGACCCTCGCCCAGCCCAGGACGCCGCCGCGCTCACCGCACCCCCAAGCCCAGTCCCATGTGTCCGCTCAGCGCTCGGAACGATACCGCTTCCGCCACCGTCGCGCGTGGGGGAGCGAAATCGGATCCGTGAGGCGTGAAGTCCGCGGCAGCGGGGTAGGAGTTCACCGACACACCACCTCGTTCAGGCGGCTCCTCGGGGCCCACCGCCAGGCAACGAGGCCGACTCCATGGTTCGCGGCGACTCGGGACGCCAGAACCTCCGTACCGACAGCCGAATGAGCAGGAGGCGAGATGGCGGAGATCTCGAGGCTACCGGGGCCAGTAGCGGACCTGTGGGACTGGCAGCTGCAGGGCCTTTGCCGTCGTGAGAACCCCGACGTGTTCTTCCATCCCGAGGGTGAGCGCGGACCGGCCCGCCGCAACCGCGATCTGGCCGCCAAGCAGGTCTGCGCCGTCTGTCCGGTGCTCGCTCAGTGCCGCGCCCACGCGCTGCAGGTCCGCGAGCCCTACGGCGTGTGGGGCGGGATGACCGAGGACGAACGGGAGGCCGTGTATGCGGCCGGTTCGCCCGGGTCTGCCGCCTGAGCCGCATACCCCTGACGCCCGCACAGGACAGCGGGCCGCCCCACAAAGGGGACGGCCCGCTGTCGTCGGTACGAGCGGTCAGTGACCGTGGCCGTGGCCGTGACCAGCCCCGGCCGGCTCCTCGTCTTCCTTTTTCTCCACGACGAGGGTGTCGGTCGAGAGGATCATCGAGGCGATCGACGCAGC
>DATLQE010000101.1:0-7823 GCA_035535335.1 Lapillicoccus sp.
CGCCAGAGCCAGCGGCACCAGCACTCCGCGCAGCGCCTTGGTCGACCCCACGCCAGTCCCTGCGTCCATTGGTCACCCCCAGCCAAAACCTGGCAAGAGCCCCACGGTCGGACATCACCCGTCCCGGACTAGATGCCGCCACGGGAGAGCTGAACCCTGTCCCTGGGAAGCCACCTCTACCGCCTGGGTCTGCACGTCGGCCTAGGAGGGGAGGCGGGTATGCGGGGGGCGCGATCAGCGACCTTCATCGCGAACCTTCCGGCGACAGTTGACACCGGTGTGTCGCCGGACCCTCACCCCGAATGGGGGATGGCGTCGTTGGAGGTTCCCGGGATAGTACGACGTGCCGGTGACCTACCTCCATGTGTCGAAACGGATAGGGGCCTCGGATGAGCAGTTCAACGTCTAGACCACCGTTCCAGGTGAACCCCCGGCTGTTGAAGCCCGGGCTGGTGCTGCTGTGCGTCGGGGGCGGCGCGTGGCTGGCCGGCGCCCTGTTGTCCGGTACCGCGCTGGCTCAGGCGACCTGGAGGTTCATCGAGCAGCTTGACGAGTCACCGGCGGAGATCGCCAACCGACGGTTCCAGCAGATGAAGGTGGCCGCTGCGGCAGCGTCCAAGGCATGGAATGAGAGCGCGAGATGATCGCGGGTGCCTTTGCGGATGGTGCCCGTCACCGGTTCGGTGACCGGAGCCGCTTACCGGCGCGGTGCAGGGGATCTTCGTGAGCGATCCGACTGAGGTCAGTCGGGAGGAGCTGGCCGAGCGGGTGCGCCTGCTGGCGGCTGAGAACGAGCGGCTGCGTGCCGCGTCGGCTGAGACAGCTCGGGCCGGTGCCGCGGTGACGGACACGGTGCCGGTCTCCACCCGACCGTCCCGGGGCGGGTGGCGGCCGGTGGTCGCGGTCTTGCTCATCGCGACGGCGACCATCCTGTCGCCGGTGGCGGTGGTAACCGGCTGGACGCGCCTGCAGCTGACGAGCGAGCAGGCCTTCCTCGACACGTTCGGCCCGCTGGCGAGCGACCCCCAGGTCCAGCAGTATGTCGCGGACCGGGTGGTGACAGAGATCAACAACGCGGTGGACATCAACGCCATCGCCACCGACCTGTTCCAGGGGATCGACAGTCTTGACCTTTCCCCGCGGGCCAAGTCGGCGATCCAGCTGCTGCAGCAGCCCGCCGTGCAAGGGGTCAACTCGCTGATCCAGAGCACCGTGGACCGGTTCGTGCAGTCGGACGCCTTCGAGGCGGTGTGGCGTCAGGCGCTCGTGTCGGCGCACTCTAGTCTTCAGGTCATCGCCGGGGACGCTCTGCAGGACCCCAACCGGGCACTGAGCATCGACGAGTCGGGACAGATCTCGATCCAGCTCGCACCGATCATCGCCGCGATCAAGGAGCGGCTGGTCGCCCGCGGCCTGACGCTGGCGCAGCGCATCCCAGCGGTCGACAAGTCGATCGTCATCGCCCAGACCGACGCGGTGCCGAAGATCAAGGCGGCGTATGCCGCTGCGACCCTCGTTGGCACCTGGCTTCCCATCCTGGTCCTGGGGCTCTTCGCGGCCGGGGTTCTTACCGCACGCCGCCGTCGCCGCACCCTCATCGTCGCTGCCCTGTGCCTGGCCGGCGTCATGGCTCTCGCCCTCCTCGGGATAGCCGTGGGTCACCTGGTCTTCGTCAACACTCTCGCCCCGGCCACCTTGTCCGTCGGGGCGGCGGACGCGATCTTTTCGCAGGCTCTGGTCTTCGCTCAAGGCACCGTCGTTGCCCTGCTGATCCTCGGCATCGTCATCGCGGCGATCGCGTGGTTCGGCGGACCCTCGGGGCCGGCAACCGCCTCTCGCCGAGCCCTGCGCGACGCCGCAGCCGGGATCCGGCGGGCCGGTGAGGAGCGGGGAATCACCACCGGCACCGTCGGCCAGTGGATCGGTTCCCACGACACGGTCATCCACGCGGGCATCGCGGTGGCCGCCGCCGCGGTCCTGCTCGTCGTCCGACCCCTGACCGCCACCGTGATCATCTGGACCACCGTCGTCGCGCTGCTGCTGCTCCTCGCCGTACTGCTCGTGTCACGACCACCCCACCCCGCTCACCCCGCCTGAGCTATGCCGTCGCCAGCCGGGCGGCCCCACGACTATGCATCGTGCGGAGGAGGCAGCCATGCGGATGTGGCGGAGTGCGACGGCGGAGCGCTTGCTCGCTGGATGGACGAGTTGCAGCAGCGCCGTGGCGTGCTCGGATTCCCGTATGCGGTGCTGAAGAAGTAGCTGGATGACGGCGGCGGGCGGTACGCGGCGCTTATCACGTACTACGGTTCCTGAGCATCTTCCCCATCCTGCTGGTGGCCGTGTCAGGTGTCTCCACGGTTCTGGTGAACCGACAGGGGTTGCGCGAGGACATCGTCGAGGCACGTGTGCCCCCAGCGCTGCAGAGCACCGTGAACATGGCGCTGGCCGCGATGCCCGTGTCGGGACTGCCGTTGGCCATTGGCCTCGTCGGTCTGCTGCTCTACGGGACGGGCGTGGCCTTTTCCGCATACGAGACCCTCAACCAGCTGGCGGGCGTGCCGCGGCGTTCGCGGTTCGGCCTGTTGGCCCGGTACGCCAGAGTGTTGCTGATGGTGGTCGTTGTGCTGGTCGGCGGTCTGAGTGTCGCGGTGCTGACGGTTGCCTCCGGCCCCTACCCGACGTGGGTGAGCTCCAACGCGTCGCCGCGACCCTGGCTACGGCTGTGGTCGTGTTTCTTCTCCTCCTCGCCGCGGCGACGGTGCTGGTAGCCAGACCGGTCCCACTCCGGACCAGCTGGCTGCCGGCTGCGATGGGCGCGCTGGTCGTGTCCCTCGTTCTCGCCCTGGGCACGCGGTTGCTGGCTCCCCTGATCGCGAGGTCCGGCCCGGTCTACGGCAGCTTCGCCAGCGTCGCTGCAATCTTCGCGCCGCTGTACCTCGTCAGCCAGGCATTGCTGTACGCCGCGGAGGTGGCGGTCGTTCGGCAGCGACGGCTGTGGCCTCGCGCTCTGGTGACATCGAGGGGCCTACACAGGCCGACCTGGTCGCGCTCACCCACCTGGCCAGCGTTCAGGAGCGGATACCCTTGCAGCGGATCGAGGTTCGGTTCGATCGTGCGGTCCACGACGGGTTGGAGGCCGACGAATGAGCCGCGGCGATGACCATGTCGGTCCGCCTCGATGCGCCTTCCTCACCGGACGTTGCCGCGCTCGTCACAGGGTGGAGTGGTAGCCAACCCCATTCCTGCGAGCTGGGTTTCGATGAGGTCGATGGTTCGCTCCATGGCAGTCGGCTGCAGCCGTCCCACTCCGCTGCCGTGCGGACTGTTGAAGAAGACGAGCAGCAGCATCAGGAGAGTGATGACCATGGTCACGCTCCCCATGAGCATCGCCTGGGACGTGGCGCGCTCACCCGGGTCGGCGAAACGGAGGACGTAGACGAAAATGACGCCGCAGATCAGGAATAGTGCCAGCCAAACAGGAAGCGGGATGATTCCCTCCACGGTATGCACCCTCGCCAGGCGCGCCTGCTCCCGATCGGCGGTCTGTTGCATCCATCGGTCGTAGGCCGACTGCTCGGTGGCCGACTTCGGGTCGATGGTCCTGGCCGTCTGGAACATCCGGACGCCCCACGGGTTGACCGCGTTACCCAGGGTGCCCGCATTGACCGCATCCCACTCGACCCCCGCGACCGACCGTGCGTAGCAGTCCAGCTCACCCGTGAGCCGGCTGGCTTCATCGGCCGGCAGGAACTGCGCGGTTTGAACCTGCTGGGCCACAATGGTCGCCTCGGTCTCCGCACCCGTGCGCGACGCGTCGTAGGACGAGAAGGCGAGAAAAATGATGAACCCCAACAGTACCGAGAATCCCGTGGCCAGCACGCCGAACACGCCCGCGGCACGGTCTCCGTCACTGAAGTAGCCCCCCTCGGGTGCGCGTCGACGCACCAGCAGCATCACGCCAACCGTGATCGACGTCATGACGACAACGACCAGCAGCCCGACGACGAGGTTCACGGAACCCCACGCGAAGATCGGGCACCGGTGCTGGCGCGGCTCAGACCCCGATCCTCGCCGGCGCGTCGCACGCGGTCCGGCATGCCCCTACCGAGACCGCCGCGGCGGAACGGGTGATCGCCACGGGGGCGCACCTCTATGTGGTGTCGTCGTGCTCGTCGAAGTGGCCGGCGTGCTCGGCGTGCCTGTGCCCGTCGTGGAGATAGTCGAGGTGGTCACCGTGCTGGACAGTCTCATGTCCGCACCCCTCGCCATGAACGTGCTCGTGGTCGGCCATGTCGTGATGCTCGTGATCGGCGGACGTGGTCATCTCGCGTTGCCCTCCCATCTACCCGTATCGACGTACTGCTGTCCTTTCGCGCTGGTGGATTGAACGGCAACGTCGACGACTTCGGTCATGCCCTGGAAGCTTGAGGCTACCCGCGCGGATGTTGTCGCGACAGGCTGTTGACTGCCGCTCGGGCGACGTGGAACCACGGCTCTCAGACGATGGGCGCCCGGTCCGACTCGGCTTCGTCGACTGAGGTAGACGCGATCGTCCACTTGAGCTGAAACTCGACCTCCTCCTCATCTTCATCACGCTCGTGCTCGATTGAGAACTGGGCGCGCTCCGGTACCCAGAACCGCTCGCCGGCAATCTGGATCCGGAACGGCTTGTCCTGCTCCAGTGCATCGGCAAGCCGACGGAGCTTGGCCACCACTTCTGGGGTCGAATAGAGACGTTCGACGTCTCGTGGCGCTTTGGTCATGCGCTCACTCCCTTCATGAGTTGGGTCACCGGCGCTCGCTCTCAAAGTTCTGGGCCTCGCGGGGCTCGGAGGCGAAGAGGTTGAGGCCGATCCGCTCCGAAAGGTACTTCGTGACCAGCTGGCCGCGGACGCTGTTGCCGGCGGGGTCGAGGGGCGGCGAGAACGTCGCCACCCCACCCTTTCCGGGCGATACGGTGACAATTCCTCCGCTGACTCCGCTCTTGCCCGGGACGCCGATCTCGTAGAGCCAGTCACCTGACAGCTCGTAGAGACCGGCGGTGGCCATCACCGCAAGAACCCTCCGGCACACGCCCGGCGCGATGACGCGATCCTTGGACTGGGGGTTGACACCGCCGTTGGCGAGCGTGGCGCCCATCACCGCGAGGTCGTGGACGGTCACCTCCAGCGAGCACTGGCGCGTGTAGACATCGGTGGCCGCGTCGGGATCGAAGTACACCCTGCCATAGCTGTTCAGTAGGTGGGCGATGCCCTGATTGCGCATATTGGAGGCGGACTCCGAGGCGTACACGTCCTCGCTGATGGTCAGCTCGCGGCCGGCGAAGCGAGAAAGTCCCTCGCGGATCCGGTCGAACTTCTCGGTCGCCGTCTCGCCGCGCACGAGGCTTGTCGTGGCGATGGCACCGGCGTTGACAAGCGGGTTCATCGTCCGGTCCTCGTTCAGCTCGATCGCCAGCAGCGAGTCGAAGGGCAACCCGGTGCTGTTCACGCCCAGCTGGTGGCGAGCGACGTCGTAGCCCGCGTCATCGCATACCAGGGCGAAGACGAACGGCTTGGAAACGCTCTGGATCGAGAAGCGAGTGTCGACGTCGCCGATCTCGAACGACCTACCCCGGGCGCCGACGACGGAGATGCCGAACAAGTCCGGGGAGGCATCGGCCAGAGCAGGGATGTAGTCGGCGACGACACCTTCGGTGTTCGGCCGATAGCGTTCGTAGGCCTCGGTCACGACGCGTCGGACGTCCTCGGGCCGGGGGAGCTCACCGGTCGAGACCCGCGGCGGCATGGTGGCCTCGTCGAACGGGAGCCGCTCGAACATGGAGAGTTGCGTCATGGGATTCCGCCCATTCCGGAGTTGACTCGCCAATCGTGCTTGGCGCTGGCGTCACGGTGCTCACCCGAGACAGGTGATCTCGTGGCAGCGCCGGAGGTGCAGGGTGGCCACGACGTGATCCGCACGAGAATGCGATGCCGGTGGAGAGCAACCTCGCTGAGTCCCACGGTTCCGCCTTCGATGTCGCGGTGCGCGTGGCCCGTCTGGGGCTGGAGTCCAGCGGCGAGGGCGTCGAGACGATGGAGCGCTATGTGGCGCGGGTGGCACGCGCATACGGGGTCGCCGTCGAAACGGTCGTGCTCCCGGAGAGCGTCATCATCACCGATGTCTCGTCCGGCGAGACCGATCGCGTCTCGGTCGTCCGGGCGACGCCAGGCGTTTTCCGCTTGGACCAGCTCGTCGGCTTGAAGGAGGTGCTGGGTGAGGTGGAGCTCGGCCTACCTGCGGAGGCTGCGTGCTCGCGGCTGGACGCGGTCCACGCCGCGCCACGGCTCTGGCCATGGTGGGCCCGTGTCGCCGGAGTGGCGCTGTTCGCGGCTGGTTTCGCCCCGAGTGTGGTCGCCTCCTGGGGCGAGGTCGGCGCCGCGGCCATCCTTGGCCTGCTCATGGGCGTCCTGCTCATTGCCTGCGAAGGACGCAGCGTCGAACCCCTGCTGCCCTTCCTGGCGGCGTTCCTTCTCACTCTCATCGGGGTGACGGTGCTGTCCGGTCTCAGCGCGCGTAACGGGATCACGATGCTCGTGCTGCCGGCGCTGTTCATCACCGTGCCGGGAGACACCCTGTCTGCTGCGGCAGCCGAGCTGTTTGGGGGGCCGGATCACGACGGGCGCGATCAGGCTCGTCTCGGCGTTCTTCGTGCTTGCGTTGATCGTTGTCGGCATCGTCGGTGCGACGCAGGTCACCGGTCATGGAGACGCGCTCTTCGAGACCCTGCCGGAGCCCAGACTGTCGTTCTGGGTCCTCATGCTCGCCTGGGTTCCCTTCGCGGTCGGCCTGGCGTTGGCGTTCAACGCCCCAGCGGAACTGTTGGTCTGGCTCATCCCCAGCGTCATCGGCACCTTCCTGCTGCAGCAGGGCGCAACTCGGGTCGGGGGCGCGGTGTTCGGGACGTTGGTCGCCGGCGTCGCGCTCGGGGCGTTCGCGAACCTGGTGGGAGCCCGGCCTCGCCGGCCACCACGGCTCGTTCTCCTCCTCGGTGGTTTCTTCGTGCTGACCGTCGGCGGGGTCGGCGTCCGGGGGGTGACCGCCTTGGTCGGCGGAGACGTCGTGTCTGGCGTTCAGGACGTCGTCCAGTTCGGGCTGCAAGTGCCGACGGTGGCGATCGCCATGGGCATCGGCGTCGCGCTGACGAACCGCTCGCGGCGAGACGGCTGAGAGGGCGACGCCAACCGGACGCCTCGGGCGCCACCAGGACAGGCCGGCGACCTGACAGCTGTGCTGAGCTGTCTCTACAGACGTTGACAATGGAATGACCGGACTAGAGGAGCAGGTATGAGATCCCAACCCGATGTCGGGGGTGATCCACGGCCCCGGGGCGGCGAAATACCGCGAAGCGAGATCTCGGCGCCCAGGATAACGCCGGTTCTCGTGGCCGAGTTGCTGGCCGAGGGCGAGCGGATGCCCGTCTATGTGCACGTCATCGACCACCCCGAGGCGCGCGTGCTCGTCGACACCGGCCTGACGGAGCTGCACCCGGCGGTAGCCGACATGGACCCCCGGCTGGTTCCCTTGAGCACGCAGGCGGAATTCGACGTGGCCGGCATCGACATTGTCATCAACACGCACCTGCACTTCGACCACTGCGGCTGCAACCACCTCTTCGCCGGCAGGCCGACGTACGTTCAGCGCCGGGAGCTCGACGACGCGCTCAGCCTGAACGACTACACGATCCGCGACTGGGTCGACGCGCCCGGCGTGGAGTACGTTCCCGTGGACGGCGAGCTCGAGCTGCTACCGGGTGTCCGGCTCGTCCCCACACCGGGCCA
>DATLQE010000102.1:0-3235 GCA_035535335.1 Lapillicoccus sp.
TGGTCGCCTGGGCGGCGCGTCTTGGGTTTCTGGCGGAGCTGCTGTCGCGTCCGGTGCTGGTCGGGTACATGAGCGGTGTCGCGGTCCTGATGGTCATCAGCCAGCTCGGCAAGTTCACCGGGCTGTCAGTCGAAGGTGACACGCCGTTGGCCAAGATCGTCTTCGTCCTCGAGCATCTGCGCAACGCGGATGCGACGACGCTCCTCCTCGCCGTGGCTGTCCTGACATTCCTGTTGGTGGGCAGCCGGCTGTTCCCGCGGGCGCCGATTCCTCTGATCGGGATGCTGCTCGCTGCGGGGGTCGTGGTGCTCTTCGACCTTCAAGACCGTGGGATCACGGTTGTGGGAGCCATCCCACGGGAGCTCCCGTCCCTGCAGCTCCCGGACTTCGAGCCGGACGATCTGCGTGAGCTCGTTCCCGCAGCCTTGGGAATCGCCATGGTGGCGTTCACCGACAACATTCTCACTGCTCGCGCGTTCCAGGCACGGCATGCCAGCGGCCTGGACAGCAACCAGGAGCTCCTGGCCATAGGCGCGGCGAACCTCGCGGTCGGAGCGGCACAGGGTTTCCCCGTGAGCAGCAGCGGGAGCCGGACGGCGATCGGCGATTCGATGGGGAGCCGCAGCCAGCTGTACTCGATTGCGGCGCTCGCAATGGTGGTCCTGGCCGTCGTGTTCCTCGGGCCCATCCTCGCGGCGTTCCCCACCGCGGCGCTCGGAGCCGTCGTCGTGTATGCCGCGGTGCGTCTCGTGGATGTGCCGGAGTTCCGACGAATCGGCGGTTTCCGGCGGACGGAGCTCGCGCTGGCGCTCGGAACGACAGTCGCCGTCCTCGCTCTCGGCGCACTCCAGGGCGTGCTCGTCGCGGTGGCACTCTCGGTACTTGACCTGCTCCACCGGGTCACCAGACCCCACGACGGCATTCTGGGATACGCCCCCGGCGTCCCGGGCATGCATGACGTCGACGACTACGCGGATGCCAAGCCCGTGCCCGGTCTCGTCGTCTACCGGTACGACTCGCCGCTCTTCTTCGCCAATGCGCAGGACTTCACCAGACGCGCCCTGGCCGCCATCGACTCTTCGCCGACACCCACCCGGTGGTTCCTGCTCAATGCCGAGGCCAACATCGCCGTCGATCTCACCGCAGTTGACACGCTCGAGGCGCTGCGGCAGCAGGTCGAGAGACGAGGCATCATCTTCGCGATGGCCAGGGTCAAGCAGGACTTGCGCGACGACCTCCAGCGCGGTGGACTCATTGACCGCGTGGGCGAGTCGCGCATCTTCATGACGCTCCCAACGGCGGTAAACGCCTACGTGGAGTGGTCCATTGAGACTTTGGGTGCGCCCCCGGATGGCTTCAGCGCACCGCCCTGAGCACAACACGAGACGCTCTTGCGCGCGTTGCCGTAGCGTCCCTGGTCGCGACAGGCCACCATGCAGTCATGGAGGAGGTCGACGTTCAGCCGGTGTCGCTCGACCGGCTTGCTTCCATTCTGCCTGCAGACCGGGCGGCCCGGCTGGAGGCCAGTGCTGTTCGCGCCCGCGCCAGCTTCGGCGACCGCGTCGTGTGGCACGTGAACTCCACCGCGAGCGGAGGTGGCGTGGCCGAGATGCTGCAGACGCTGCTCGCATACGGCAAAGGGGCCGGGATCGAGAACCGCTGGCTGGTGCTGGACGGGGATCCGGACTTCTTTCGCATCACCAAGCGGCTGCATAACCTGCTGCACGGGTCGCCGGGAGACGGAGGACCCCTCGGGCAGGCCGAGCACCACCATTATCAGGGGGTACTGGCTTCCAACCTCGAGCAATTGCAGCGCCGTATCTCGCCCGGCGACATCGTGCTCATCCATGATCCGCAGACGGCCGGTCTGGCCCAAGGACTGCGCCGGCTGCGCGCACGGGTCGTGTGGCGTTGTCACGTGGGGTCCGACTTCGCGAACGAGTACAGCCGGGTCGGGTGGGAGTTCCTGCGCGCTTACCTGCAGCACGCCGAAGGTCTGGTGTTCTCGCGTCGGGCCTACGCGCCGCAGTGGGCCGACGACTCCCGGCTGGTCGTCATCCCTCCATCTATCGACCCCTTCTCGGCCAAGAACGTGCCGCTCACCGCCGACCAGGTGGCCTCAGTTCTGACCACCGTGGGGCTGGTGGCGGACGGCGACCCGGACGGGCCCGTCGGGTTCACCCGGCGGGACGGCACACCGGGTGCGGTGCGGCCCCACCGTTGGAGCAGCGGCGTCCTTCTTGAGACTGAGCCGCCCTTGCTGCGGGTGCCTATCGTGCTGCAGGTCAGCCGGTGGGACCGGCTCAAGGACATGGCCGGGGTGATGGCGGCGTTCGCCCAGGCCGTGTCTGACGACGCTGCCGGCCACGCGCATCTGGTGTTGGCCGGTCCCCAGGTGTCTGGTGTGAGCGATGACCCAGAGGGCGCAGAGGTGCTGGCGGAGTGCCGCGACCGGTGGCGGTACCTGCCCGACACGACGCGTCGACGGGTTCATCTCGCATCGCTACCGATGGACGACATCGACGAGAACGCCACCATCGTCAACGCGCTCCAGCGGCACGCCACGGTCGTGGTCCAGAAGAGCCTGGCGGAGGGTTTCGGGCTGACGGTGACCGAGCCCATGTGGAAGGGTCGCGCGGTAGTGGCAAGCCGGGTCGGCGGGATCCAGGACCAGATCACCCACGAGAAGGACGGACTGCTGCTGGACGACCCCGCCGACCTGGACACGTTCGCCGCGCTCTTGCATCGGGTGCTCGCCGACGAGGTCGAGGCAAGCCGGCTGGGCGAAGCCGCACACGCCCGGGTACTGGACGGGTTTCTGGGCGACCGTCACCTGGACCAGTACGTCGACCTTTTCGCGGACCTCGTCGCCGATCACCACGGCCCATGACTGGGTACGTTCACGCGGTCCGCTGACGACATTGCGGACGTCCATCGACGTGTTCTCGGCTGGTCTTGGTCGGTTGGCGCAGCGCTGAACTCTCCACGGCGCGGTGGAGAGTTCAGCGGTTGGAGGGTGGTTCAGCGCAGCCAGCGGTGGTTCTTGACGACGCTCAGGTTGCCCCACCACTTGCCCAGTCCCCAGGTGTCCCCGGCCAGGGTCACCGCCGAGATGATGAGCAGCAGCGCCTCGTGCCAGTGCGAGTCGACGATGGGGTTGGTCGATCCGCTGACGACCTTGCCGTCCACCAGGGTGGTGGCGGCCGGCCATTCGGCCATGAACATGAACAGCATC
>DATLQE010000103.1:0-5805 GCA_035535335.1 Lapillicoccus sp.
AACCCGCTCCGCCAGATCGGGTTCGCCTCGATCGGGTGCGCGCCGTGCACCCGAGCCGTCGCCGACGGCGAAGACCCCCGCGCGGGCCGCTGGTCGGGCCGCGCCAAGACCGAATGCGGGCTGCACACATGACTTTGGCTCCGCACAAGAACAACGTCGCAGCTACGGCACTCGCCCACCGGCCTGTCACCGCTGCCGCGCTCACCCTCGACCACCTGGACCACCTCGAGGCCGAGGCGATCCACATCTTCCGTGAGGTGGCCGGCGAGTTCGAGCGCCCGGTCGTCCTCTTCAGCGGTGGCAAGGACTCCGTGCTCATGCTGCATCTGGCGGTCAAGGCGTTCGCGCCGGCGTCGCCCCCCTTCGCCCTACTCCACGTCGACACGGGCCACAACTTCCCCGAGGTGCTCGACTACCGCGACGAGACGGTGGCCCGGCTCGGGCTGCGGCTCGTCGTCGCCCACGTCCAGGACTATCTCGACGACGGCCGGCTGCGTGAGCGCCCCGACGGCACCCGCAACCCCCTCCAGACCGTCCCGCTCCTCGACGCGATCGAGGCGAACCGGTTCGACGCGGTCTTCGGCGGCGGCCGCCGTGACGAGGAGAAGGCCCGCGCCAAGGAGCGGGTGTTCAGCCTGCGCGATGCGTTCGGCGCCTGGGACCCGCGTCGCCAGCGCCCGGAACTGTGGGACCTCTACAACGGCCGCCATGCACCGGGCGAGCACGTCCGAGTGTTCCCCCTGTCCAACTGGACCGAGCTGGACGTGTGGCGCTACATCGAGCGCGAGCGCATCGTCCTGCCCGACCTGTACTACGCCCACGAGCGTGAGGTGTTCCGCCGCGACGGGATGTGGCTCACCGCCGGCCGGTGGGGCGGCCCGAAGCCGGGGGAGCCGGTCGAGACGCGGACGGTCCGCTACCGCACCGTCGGCGACATGAGCTGCACCGGTGCCGTGGAGTCGACCGCGGCGACCACCGTCGAGGTTATCGTCGAGCTGGCCGCCTCCCGCCTCACCGAGCGCGGCGCCACCCGCGGCGACGACCGTCTTTCCGAGGCCGCCATGGAGGACAGGAAGAAGCAGGGCTACTTCTGATGAGCCCGGCTGCCCCGGCTCGCAGTGCGAGGCGGCACGATCTCCTCCGCCTGGCGACCGCGGGCAGCGTCGACGACGGCAAGTCCACGCTGGTGGGGCGGCTGCTCCACGACACCCGCTCGGTCCTCGCCGACCAGCTCGCCGCGGTCGAGCGGGCCAGCCGCGACCGTGGCCTCGACACCACCGACCTCGCGCTCCTCACCGACGGCCTGCGGGCCGAGCGCGAGCAGGGCATCACCATCGACGTCGCATACCGGTACTTCTCCACGGCCACCCGCTCCTACGTGCTCGCGGACACCCCGGGCCACGTCCAGTACACGCGCAACATGGTCACCGGCGCCTCGACCGCCGAGCTGGCGCTTCTCCTCCTCGATGCCCGGCACGGCGTCGTCGAGCAGACCCGGCGCCACCTCGCGGTCACCGGCCTGCTCGGGGTCCGGCACGTCGCCCTCGCCGTCAACAAGATGGACCTTGTCGACTGGGACGAGTCGGTCTTCGACCGTCACGTGCGCGAGTTCGTCTCTCTTGCAAGAGGTTTCGGCATCACGGACATCCGGGCCGTCCCACTCTCCGCCCTCTTCGGCGACAACGTCGTCGACCGGTCCGACCGTGCCCCGTGGTATGCGGGTCCGACCCTCCTCGAGTACCTCGAGTCCGTTCCGGTCGGCATCGACCCCTCCCGGCAGCCGCTGCGCATGCCGATCCAGTACGTCATCCGCCCGCGGAGCGCCGAGCACCCCGACTACCGGGGGTATGCGGGCCGGGTCGCCTCCGGAGTGGTCCACGTCGGGGACGACGTCGTCGTGCTCCCGGCCGGCCTGCGAACCCGCGTCATCGGCATCGACCGTGCCGTCACGCCCGGGCAGCCCGGGCGTCCCGACGAGCACGACGTCGCGTTCGCACCGCAGTCGGTCGTGGTCCGGCTGGCCGACCAGCTGGACGTCTCCCGCGGCGACCTCATCGCGTCGGCGGACGATCGCCCACGGGTCGTGCGGGAGATCGTCGGGACGGTGGCGATCCTCTCCGAACGGCCGCTTCGGGCACGGGACCGCGTCCTGGTCCGGGTGGGTACGCGCAACGTCCGCGGCCTCGTGTCCGAGCTGGTCGACGAGCTCGACGTCGCCAGCTTGGAGCGCGGTCCGGCCCGGGAGGCGCTGTCGCTCAACGCGATCGGCCGGGTCAGGGTCCGGTTGGCGGAGCCGGTAGCCCTGGACGACTATGCCGACCTGCGGCAGACGGGGGCTTTTCTGCTCGTCGACGAGGCGGACGGCACCACCCTCGCGGCCGGCATGGCCGAGCTGGAGCCCGAGCCGACGGTCGTGCCGGGCGAGGCCGAGTTCTGACCGCGGCCG
This sequence comes from Lapillicoccus sp., assembly GCA_035535335.1. Classification (GTDB taxonomy): domain Bacteria; phylum Actinomycetota; class Actinomycetes; order Actinomycetales; family Dermatophilaceae; genus Lapillicoccus. The sequence continues at coordinate 2,447 of DATLQE010000103.1, forward strand.
CTGAAGGAGGACAGGTGGCCGTCACTCCCGGATACCCCGCCACCCTGCGGCTCGAGGGCCGGCGGGTCCTTGTCGTGGGCGGGGGCACGGTGGCGACCCGCCGCATTCCGGCTCTGGTCGACGCGGGAGCCGTGATCGACGTCGTGGCCCCCGATGCGAGTACCGACATCAGGGAGGCGGCGGCGGCCGGGCGGATCCGGTGGCGGCAGCGGCGGTTCCAGCCGCGCGATGTCCTCGAGCCGCAGCCGGCCTGGCTGGTCCATGCGACCACGGACTCGCCGGCCGTGAACGCCGAGGTTGCCGAGGTGAGCGAGGAGCAGCGCATCTGGTGCGTCCGGGCCGACGACGCCGACACGTCGAGCGCGTGGACCCCCGCCGTGGCGCGCGGAGCGGAGGGCACGGTGGCCGAGGGCGTCACCGTCGCGGTGACCGGCGGGGGCGACCCGAGGAGGGCGGCCGCGGTGCGCGACGCCGTCCTGGCCGGGCTGGACAGTGGCCTGCTCCCGGTGCGCCGGCGGCGCCCGCAGTCCGGCGGCGTCGTCGCGGCGGGCCGCGTGGCGCTGGTCGGTGGCGGTCCGGGCGATCCGGGCCTGGTCACGGTTCGTGGCCGCCAGCTGCTCGCCGCGGCGGACGTCGTCGTCACGGACCGGCTCGGCCCGCGCGGCCTGCTCGACGTGGTCGGTCCCGACGTCCAGGTGATCGACGTGGGCAAGACGCCGGGCCACCACCCCATACCGCAGGCCCGGATCAACGAGATCCTCGTCGAGCACGCCCGACGGGGACGCGCCGTCGTCCGGCTGAAAGGCGGCGACCCGTTCGTCCTCGGCCGTGGTGGCGAGGAAGCGATTCACTGCGTGGCCAACGGGATTCCTGTCGAAGTGGTGCCGGGGGTGACCTCCGCGGTCTCGGTGCCCGCCGCCGCGGGCATCCCGGTGACCCACCGCGGGATCACCGCCTCGTTCGTCGTCGCCTCGGCGCACGACGGTGCGACGGCCGCGCTCAACGCGCTGCGCGACGCACCGGTGACCTCAACGGTCGTCCTCCTCATGGGGATCACCGCCCTCGCCGACACGGCCCGGCGGCTCGTCGAGTCGGGGCGGCCGCCGACGACCCCGGTCGCCCTCATCGAGTCTGGCTGGACGCCCGCCCAGCGCACGACGGTGACGACGCTCGCCGAGGCCGCGGAGGTTGCCGCCCGCGAGGGCGTTCGGTCACCGGCGGTCATCGTCGTCGGAGAGGTGGTCCGAGTCCGTGAAAAGGTCGGCGATCTCGTCCCGCCGGCGTTGCTGGCCGAGGCGGCGCCGAGCCTCGTTCTCCTGGCGCACGGTTCCCCCGATCCGCGGCACGCCAAAGGCGTCGAGAAAGTAGCCGAGCAGGTCCGGCGCCGCTGGCCTGGGCGCGTTCGCGCCGCATACCTCGACCATCACCCACCAACGGCGCTCGACGTCGCGCAGCGGCTGACTGGCGGGGTCGTCGTCCCGTTGCTCCTCACCGCGGCGTACCACGTGAAGACCGACGTTCCCCGGGCGGTGGCGGCCATGGACGCCGTGGGTCGCGGCCGGTACGCGGTGGCGGGGGCGCTCGGCCCCGACCCTGCACTCTTCGCGGCGGCGGAGGAGCTGCTGGCGCGCGGCGGCTACGAGCCCGACCCGCATGCCGGCATCGTGCTGTTCGCCGGCGGATCGTCCGACCGCGAGGCGATCAGCGCGATCGGTGAGTCGACTGAGGGGCGACCCAGCTGGGCGGTGGCCGCGTTGGCCGGCGGGGAGGAGATCGGTTCAGTGGCTGACCGGCTCCGGGCGGGAGGCGTCGAGCGGGTTCTCGTCCTGACGTACATGGTCGCCGAGGGCGTCCTGCGGGACCGGATGGTGACGTACGCGGAGAAGGCGGGGGCCGAGGTGGTCCCCGGGACGCTCGGCGAGACCGACGCGTTCGCCGACCTCGTCGTCCAGCGCGCCCGGGAGGCGTTGCGCGGCTGCCGGTAGCCTGCCGCGGTGCCCCATCCCCACCTGCGGGTCGACCGCGACGGCCCGGTCGTCACCGTCACCTTGACGGATCCGGACACCCGCAACGCGCAGACCCCCTCGCTGTGGCGGGCGCTGGCCGAGGTGGGGGAGTCGTTGTCCACAGACGCCCGGGTGGTGGTGATCCGCGGCGAAGGTGCCTCATTCTCCGCCGGCCTGCACCGCCAGATGCTCTCGCCGGGTGGGATCCCGGGCGAGGCCGACATCCTCGGGCTGGCCTCGTCCGAGGACCTGGATGCGGTGATCGGGGAGTTCCAACGCGGGTTCAGTGTGTGGCGGTCGCTGCCGGCCGTGGTCGTTGCCGTCGTCCAGGGGCACGCGGTCGGCGCGGGGTTCCAGCTGGCTCTCGCGGCCGACCTGCGGTTGCTGGCCGACGACGCCCAGCTCTGTATGCGTGAGGTGCAGCTCGGTCTGATTCCCGACCTCGGAGGTACCGGTCCGCTCGTCCAGCTCGTCGGATATGCCCGGGCGCTGGAGCTCTGCGCTACCGCCCGGTTCGTGGGGGCGCGGGAAGCGTCGGAGCTGGGCCTGGCAACGGCGGTCGTGCCGAGAGATCAGCTCGACGCGGCTGCCGAGGATCTCGTCGCGGCGTTGCTCGCGACCCCGCCGGATGCCTTGCATGCGCTGAAACCATTGCTGTCCAAGGCGATACACGCTTCGGCGGACGAGCAGCTCGCCGCCGAGCGCACGGCCCAGGCCGGTCTGTTGCGTGGCCTCGCCCGACTGGCCGGGCGCTGAGGCCGTGGGGCGGTTCCGCGAACCGCAGGTCGTCCTGTTCAGTACCGACCTGCCGCGGGCCGTGGCGTTCTACGAGGCGCTCGGCTTCGCGGAGGTCTTCCGCACCCCGGCGTCCGGCGAGCCGATCCACGTCGACCTGGCGCTCGACGCATACCGGATCGGTATCGCCTCGGTGGACTCGACGCGGACGGACCACGGCCTCGAACCGGTACCCGCCGGTCAGCGCGCCGCCGTGATCCTCTGGACCGACGACGTCAGCAGCGGCTACGCCGAGCTCGTCGCGTCGGGCGTTCGGGGACTGCGCGAACCGCACCAGTGGCTGGGCCGGTTGCTCATCGCCTGGCTCGAGGACCCGGACGGCAACCCGGTCCAGATCGTCCAACCGCTGTCAGGCTGACGGAATAGCGTCCTGGGCAACGGACGTTGTGGCTCGGGTCGAGGAGGTGACGCCGTGAGCATGTCGGGCTGGATGGTCATGCGGTCCATGACCCGCGACTCCGACGTCGTCGACCGCCGGCTCACACCCGGCACGACCCGCCGCGTGCTCGGCTACGCGCGGCCGTTCCTGCGGCCGATCATCGTCTTCCTCGTCCTCGT
>DATLQE010000104.1:0-3199 GCA_035535335.1 Lapillicoccus sp.
GCCGAGGCGGTTCAGCGCGACGACAGGATCGACCATTCCCCCACTGTGGCCTGGCTCTGCGGTGGCCGGTCGGCGTCATCCACAGGGTCACATCGGCTGGATCCGGTCCGGATGGGCGCCCTCTGCGGCGGACAAACCGGATAGCGACCAGCCGCTCGGGGTCAGGAGCGTGAGCGGAGAGTCTTGCGGTGGGTCTCCCACCGTTCGGCGATCGCGGTCATCTCGTCGGCGATGAAGTCGAGGAAGTCGGCCGAGCTCGACAACCGTTCCCCGGCCTGGGTCCCGGGACCGCCGACCGCGTCGACCCCCGAGGAGATAGCCGCCTGGATCGGCGCGTACGTGCGGCGCATGTTGACGATCGCGTCGTGCCAGGCGTCCTCGCGGACGACGTAGACGTCACGTCGCGTACCGGGCTCCCGTTCCCGGTGCAGGAACAGGACCTGCGAGAGGTACCGGATCGCTCCGGACACCGAGGCGGGGCTAACCTCCAGGACGTCGGCCAGCTCCGCCGACGTCATCCGCCCGTCCTCGTCGGCGAGCATGGCCGCGAACGCACGGGCCGGCAGCCGGGACATCCCGGCGTCGGTGAGGGCCGACCCGAGCCGCTCGACGAAGAGACGCACCTCCTCCTCGGAACGCGGCGCCGGGGCAGGCAGAGGCGTGGTCACCGGGGTCGTCATACAGAGACTTTAGTACATTCACCTTTTTCTGAAAAGGGTGTACGGTCAAAACATGAGCACAGCCATCTCCGTGTCCGGCCTCTACAAGTCCTTCGGGTCGACCGTCGCCCTCGACGGCCTCGACCTCGAGGTGCAGACCGGCCAGGTGCACGGCTTCCTCGGCCCGAACGGCGCGGGGAAGTCCACCACCATCCGCATCCTCCTCGGCCTCGTCCGCGCCGACGCCGGCTCCGTCACCCTCCTGGGCGGCGACCCGTGGCACGACGTCGAGACCCTCCACCGCCGCCTCGCCTACGTCCCTGGCGACGTCACCCTCTGGCCCAATCTCACCGGCGGCGAGGTCATCGATCTTCTAGGACGGTTGCGAGGGGGGTTGTCCCTGAGCAAGCGCGCTGGACTGATAGACCAGTTCGAGCTGGACCCGACCAAGAAGGGCCGCACCTACTCAAAGGGCAACCGGCAGAAGGTCGCCCTGGTCGCCGCGCTGGCCTCCGATGTCGAGCTGTTGCTCCTCGACGAGCCGACGTCCGGGCTCGACCCCTTGATGGACGCCGTGTTCCGCGGCGCCGTCGAGGACCTCCGCCGCGAGGGCCGCACCGTCCTGCTCTCCAGTCACATCCTCAGCGAGGTCGAGGCCCTCGCCGACCACGTGAGCATCATCCGCGCCGGCCGCACCGTCGAGTCCGGCGCACTGGCGGACATGCGTCACCTCAGCCGCACCAACGTCGACGCCGTCCTTGCCGACGCACCTCCCGTCGCGCTGCTCGAGGGCATCCCGGGGGTCGAAGACCTGAACACCGACGGCTCCCGCGTCGCGTTCACGGTGGACACCGCCCGCGTCGGCGAGGTCCTCGCCCGCCTCGGCCAGCACGGCATCCAAAGCCTGACCTGCCAGCCGCCGACCCTGGAGCAGCTGTTCCTCAAGGAGTACGTCTCCACCCGGTCCCCGGAGGAGGTAAGGGCATGAGCGGGTATGCGGGGACCGGGGCCCTGCTGCGGCTCGCCCTCCGGCGCGACCGGGTCGTCATTCCCCTCAGCGTCCTCGGCCTCGTCGCCCTCGCCGGCGGCTCGGCCAAGAGCACCGTCGACCTGTACCAAGGACAGGACGCCATCGACGCCGCCCGCGCGCTGCTGACCAGCCCTGCGCTCATCGGCATGTACGGGCCCATCGCGAACCCCGACAACCCTGACTCGTTCGCGATCTTCAAGACCTTGCTGCTTGGGGGAGTCTGCGTCGCCCTCCTCGCCATCGTCCTCGTCCGGCGACACACCCGGACCGAGGAGGAGGCCGGCCGCACCGAGCTGGTCGGCGCCGGAGTCGTCGGCCGCCGCGCGCCGCTCACCGCCGCCGTCCTGCTCAGCGTCGGCACGGTCCTCCTCACCAGCGCCCTGGCCGCGCTGAGCCTCATGGGCTCCGGGCTCGGCGCACGCGGATCGTGGGCGTTCGGCGCCGCCTGGGCGGCGGTCGGCCTCACGTTCACGGGAATTACCGCGGTAGCGGCCCAGCTGACGACGACCACCCGCGGCGCCGGGGCGTGGGCGTTCGGCGCCCTCGGCGTCTCCTACCTGCTGCGGGCGGTCGGCGACACCGCCGGTGGCGCCGTCTCGTGGCTCACCTGGCTCTCGCCGCTGGGCTGGGCGGAGAAGATCGAGGTGTTCGGCGACGACCGGTTCATCGTGACCGTCATCCCGGTCGTCGTGACCGTGCTGCTCGTCGCCCTCGCCTACACCCTCCAGGAGAGACGCGACTTCGGGTCTGGCTTGCTGCCGTCGCGGCCGGGACCCGCCGAGGCGGCGTCCACCCTGCGGTCGCCGTGGGCGCTGGCGTGGCGGCTGCAGCGAGCAAATCTGCTGGGCTGGGTCATCGGGTACGCAATCGTCGGAATCGTTCTCGGCGGTGTAGCGGGAAGCGTGGCCTCACTGGCCGGAGGCGAGCAGATGCAGGAGCTGCTGCGCAAGCTCGGCGGGAACGCCAGCTCGCTGACCGACACCTTCATCTCGACCGAGCTGCAGTTCCTCGCGATCGGCGCCGCCGCATATGGGATCTCCGCCGCGCTGCGGCTGCGCACCGAGGAGAGCGACCTCCACACCGAGCAGGTCCTCGCGACGAGCACCCGGCGCTGGACGGTGTTGGCGAGCCATTCGGTCATCGCGCTGCTCGGCAGTGCCCTCCTCATGCTCGTTCTCGCGCTGTCCCTGGCCTTCGGGACGCGCGCGCAGTACGGCGGGTTCGGAGCGGCGTTGGGGCATCTCCTGCCGAGTGCCCTCGCGACCATCCCGCCGGTCTGGGTATGCGTCGGGCTGGCGCTGGCGATCTTCGGGTCCGCGCCCAAGGTGGTCTACGTCGCCTGGGCGCTGCTGGCTGCCTTCGTGGTCGTGGGCGAGTTCGGTCCGCTGTTCAACCTGCCGCAACCGGTCATCGACGTCTCACCCTTCGTCCACGCCGTGGTGCTTCCCGGGTCGACCGTCGTGGCCGCGCCCTTGGCCGTCCTCTTCGCCATCGCGGCCGCCCTGGTCGT
>DATLQE010000105.1:0-10731 GCA_035535335.1 Lapillicoccus sp.
TATCATCCGGCCATGCGGCTCACGGTGCTCGGACCCACCGAGCTCGTCGAGGACGGTGCCGCACGGGCGGCTGGACCTCCGAAACAGCGCGTGCTCCTCACCGCGCTGGCGATGAACGCCGACCGCGTCGTCTCCACCGACGCGCTCACCGAGCGGGTGTGGCCCGAGGGCCCTCCTGCCTCGGCGCACGGGAGCCTGCAGGTCTACGTCTCCAACCTGCGCCGCGTGCTGGAACGCGAGGAGGACCGTGGCCGTCCGCGGCGGCTCGTCAGCGCCGGCGACGGGTACGGGCTGATGACCCAGGGGCTGGAGCTGGACGTCCGCGAGCTCGAGCAGCACGTCCAGTCGGGCCGCGACCTGTCCGCGCGCGGTCAGGTGGCCCGAGCGGTCGGGGAGTACGACGCCGCTCTGGCTCTGTGGCGCGGGGACTCCTACGCCGATGTGCGGCACGCGGAGTGGGCGCAGCCCGAGATCGCCCGGGTCGAGGAGCTGCGGCTGACCGCCACGGACGAGCGGGCCGCGCTGCTGCTGGGCCTCGGGCGCGCGTCGGAGGTGGCGACCACCATGGAGGCGGTGGTGGGGGCCAACCCGCTCCGTGAGGCGTCGTGGGAGCTGCTGGTCCTCGCGTACGCTCGAGCCGCACGCCAGGCGGACGCTCTGGCCGCGCTGCGACGGGTGCGGACGACGCTGGCCGACGAGTTCGGGATCGATCCCGGCCCACGGCTGCGACAGCTGGAGACGGCGGTCCTGCGACAGGAGGTCGACGAGGCGTCGGTTGTGGTCGACATCCCGACCGCGCCGGGGACGCCATCGGCCAGGACCCGTCGCGCCGAGCCGTTGACCGCCGGGAGCTCCGGGTCACCGCCGGAGTCGACCCTCTTCGTGGGGCGGCAGCGCCACCTCGGGACCCTGAGGCGCGCCGTCGCCGAAGCCCAGTCCGGGCGGACGGCTCTCGTCCTGGTCGACGGCGAACCCGGCGTGGGCAAGACCCGGCTGCTCGAGGAGCTGGCGGCCTCCAGTCCGGAAGCCGTCGCGTGGGGCCGCAGCCCCGACCATGAGGCGGTACCGGCGCTGTGGCCCTGGGGACAGGTCCTCCACGCGGTCGCCGCGCTGCGGCCCGATCATCCGGTACCGGACGACGTCACGGCCTTCGTCGCCGGCCGGGGGGATCGTCCTCCCGTCTTCGACGCGGAGGGCGCTCGGCTGCGCGAGTTCGAGCGGGTCACGGACTACGTCCGCCGGGCGGTGCCGCTGACCGTCCTCCTCGAGGACGTCCACGCCGCCGACGGCGCGAGCCTGCGGCTCCTCGAGCACCTCGCGGACGCTCGCGTGCCCGGCCTGGCCGTCGTCGCGACGTACCGGCGCCACGAGGCCTCGCACCTGACCTCGGTCCTCTCCCGCCTGGCCCGGGCCGGCGCCGACCGGATCTCCCTCGACGGGCTGGACCTCGACGACGTCCGTGCCCTCGTCACCGCGACGACCGGTTCCGATCCCGGGACCGGCCGGGCGGCCGACCTGCACGCCCGCACCGGCGGGAACCCCTTCTTCCTCAGCGCCCTCGCCCGAGACGAGGGACCGGTCCCGGCCTCGGTCGGAGACGTCGTCCGGCACCGCGTGGAGCGGCTCGGCGAGCCGTCCGTCTCCGTCCTCGAGAGCGCAGCCGTCGTCGGCGACGAGGCCGAGGCGTGGCTCGTCGCGGAGGTCGCCGACTGTTCTCTCGACGAGGCCGTCGCGAGCCTCGACGCCGCATACGAGGCCGGCCTGGTCACCACCGGAAGCCGGCCGTCCAGCGTCCGGTTCACCCACTCGCTGGTCGTCGACGCCCTGCTGGACCGCCGGTCGACGCCGTGGAAGGCGGTCCGGCACCTGCGGTGCGCGACCGCACTGACCCGGGCCCGCGGTGACCGGGAGGAGCTGCACCCCGCGATCGCCCGGCACTGGTTGGCCGCCGCTGAGCTGGGTCCTGACCAGGCGGCCGCCGCGGCGGAGTTCTGCGGCCGAGCCGCTCGATCCGCGGCCCGCCGGCTGGCCCACGAGGACGCCGTGACGCTCTGGGAGGAGGCCCTCGCCGCCGACGCCCTGACGGGGTCCCCCGCCTTGACGCGGTACGACCTTGCGCTCGGACTCGCCGCCGCCCGGTACGCGGCCGGCCGCTACGACGAGGGGTTCGCCGCCGTCGAGATGGCCCTGGCGGCCGCCGGTGACGACCCGGTGAGTGTGGTGGTGGCCGTGGACGCCGCCGTCGCGCATGGGATCTGGATCCCGTTCCGGTTCGGCACCATGCCCGCATATCTGCCCCATACGCTCGACGCCGCCCTCGACCGGCTGCCCGAGGACGCCCCGCACCGGGCCCGCGGGCTGGCGCTGCGGGCCGTCCTCGCCGGTGCCGACGGCCGCGAAGCCGAGGTCGAACCCACCGCCGACCTCGCGATCGCCGCCGCCCGGCACATCGGAGACCCGGAGCTGATCCGGCGCGTGCTCCACCTGCGCCTCATCGCCCTCCGCGGCCAGGACTTCATCGAGCAGCGCGCCGCCACGGCCCGCGTTATCCGCGCCCTGCCGGATCTCACCGAACCGCTCGCCGTCATCGCCGACCTCCACCTGGCCAACTACGACGTCGAGCGGGGGAACGTCCCCGAGGCGCGGCGGCGGCTCGGGGACATCCAGCGCCGCGCCCGTGCCCTCCGCGACCCGACCCTGCTGCGCCAGGTCGCCTCGATGGAGGTGGGCCTGGCGATCTTCGCCGGCCACTACGAGGAGGCCCTGGCGATCCTCGACGCGCTGGCCACAGGTTCGGACCACCTCGACCCTGTGTACTTCCAGGCCGCTGAGCTCGGGCAGCGAGCGGTCGTCATGGTCGAGACCGGGCGGCTGGGGGACTTCCTGCCGGTGATGGAACGGGCGTATGCGGCGACCGACGTTCCGGGGTTCGGGTTCGGCCTCGGGCTGGCCCGGTTCGCGACCGGTGACGTCGACGGCGCCCGCCGGCTTCTCGTGACGACGCCGATGCCCTCCCGTGACTACACCTGGCTCAGCGCGGCGGCGACGCGGTTGCTGTTGGCCCTTGAGGTGGGCGACCTCGGCGTGGTTCGAGAGAGCCGTGACCTGCTCGAACCCTTCTCCGGCCAGCTGGCCGTGACCGGCACGACGACGAACGTCTTGGGCGCCTACGACGGGCACCTCGGCGAGGCCAGCCTGGCGCTCGGAGAGGTGGACCGGGCCCGCCTCGAGCTGAGCGCGGCCGTGCGGCTGCTGGAGCGGAACGGCGCCGCATACTGGCTCGTCCGCGCGCGCCAAGCGCTCGCCAACTGCGCGTAAAGCGGTCCGCCCGACAGTGGTGTCCGTCACGACACCCACTTCGGAAAGGACCGACGACATGATCACCGACGAGGAGCTCAGCGGCTTCCTGGCCATGCACCAGGGCTTCCGCGCCGAGTTCGGCCGGCTCGCCGCCGCGTGCCGCGCACCGCGGGACGCGGCCCACGAGGCGCTGCTCGAGGAGCAGCTGGCCCTGGTGCTCGACGTGCTGCACCTGCACCACACCCACGAGGACGTCCACCTGTGGGCCTACCTGCTCGAGCGGTCACCGGAGTCAGCCTGGGAGCTCGACACGCTGGAGCTCGAGCACGACATCCTCGCGCCGCTCATCGAGGCCGCCCACGACATCGCTGTGCCGCTGTCGGGTCGCGTCGCGGTGCTCGAGCGCCTGCACCACACGCTGAACGACCACCTCGACCACGAGGAGCGCGTCGGTGTGCCGCTCATGTTGGTGCACATGACGCCGGAGATGGTCCGGTCCGACGCCCGCAAGGCGGAGTCGGAGATCGGCCGGAAGCGGATGCCCGTGGTGTTCGGCTGGTTGGCGTCCTGCCTCGACGACGAGCAGCTCGCCATCGCACTGCGGCAGCAGCCCGGGCTGGTGCGGACGCTGTTCCGCTGGTTCTGGTGGCCGTCGTACGAGCGCCGGATGCGGCAGCTCTACGCGGGCACCGACCTCGGCCGCCTCACGCCGCGTGAGGGGGTTCTCCGATGACCGCCACGACCCTCGCCCCCGCCTGGTCCGACGAGCTCACCGAGGTCTTCACGTCCTCGTTGGTGTGTGAGTACGCCACGCTGACCCGGCAGGGCCGGCCGGTCACCTGGCCGGTGACGCCCTACCTGGGCGGCCGCACACTGGACGTCTCGACGGGCCTCACGTACCCGCTCAAGGCCGAGCGCGCCAGGGCCAACCCGCGGGTCGCGCTCTCCTACTCCGACCCGGCCCGGTATGCGTCGGGTTCCGCGTCGGAGGCTCGGCCGCCGGTCGTCCTCGTCGAGGGACTCGCGACGGTCCGGGACGCCGACCTTCAGGCCAACACGGACCGGTACGTCCGGGAGTCGCTCGCCAAAACGGGCACCAGCGGGACGCCGTGGTTCCTGGCCCGCACTTGGGCCTGGTACTACGCGCGCATCTGGGTGGAGGTCACCCCCGTTCGGGTCACGTGGTGGCCCGATGGAGACCTCGACGCCGAGCCGCAGGTTTGGACGGCGCCCGCCGACGTCACCGCGCCCGCCTCCGACCCGGCACCGGCACCGCGGACCGGCGCGGCCACGCATACCGGTTCGGGTGGGCCCGCACCCGCGGACTGGCGACCGTTCGCCGACCGGGCCGAGCAGCTCGGCGCCCCAGTGGTCACCATGACCCGCTCCGGCGTGCCGCTGCCGGTGCGCGCCCGGAAGCTGCGGCGAACCGAGGACGGTTACGTCCTCGCGCTGCCGCGGGGCGTGGCGCCGACGGCTGGGCCGGTCTGCCTCACCTTCCACCGGGTCGGCCCAGGACCGCACTTCTCGCAGGAGAACGTGGTCCTGCTGGGCGAGGGCCGGCCGGACGGTGACGACGAGCTGACGGTCGTCGTCAGTCGTGCGGTGAACGACTGGAGCGTCTGGGGCAGCCAGTTCGCCCGCGTCCGGGACTGGTTCTCGCACGGTGCCCGGCTCAAGGCGCACCTTGCCGACGAGGCGGCCCGGCGCGGCCAGCCGGTTCCGACGGTGCGCCGGATGCACTGACGACCTCGGGACGCGGCAGGAGGCAGCCCGGTCGGCCCTGATCAGGCGGCCAGCGGATCAACGATGCGCAATCCGGGGAATCGGCGAAACCCCCGATCGGTGGTGACGAAATCGGCGCCATGGTCGATGGCCAGCGCCGCCAGATAGCCGTCGGGAACGTCGTTTCCTCGCAGGCGCAGGTCCTCGACGAACTCGCGGAAGATCGGCCAGTGCCGTGACGAGGGGACGATCACCGTTGCCTGAGAGTCATCGACCAGCGCCTGCGTGAACCGGAGCGCCTCCCGAGGCGTCGACGGAGTCGCGAGGATGCGCGGATGGGTGGCGATCCGGATCACCGACGCCAGTACAGAGGTGCTCAGCGCGAGCCGATCACCCATCTCGGTTCTGCTCCACAACCAATCGTGGACGCGGGACGCGACGTCGGATTCCGCGGGTCGGTGCGCATACACGAGCACATTGACGTCAGGGAGCAACATCGTCAGTGGGACGGTTCGATGCCGTCGAGGAGGTCCATGATGGCGTGTCGGTCCTCGAGGTCGATTCCGGGTCGGAGGCCGGTTTTCGACGGGATGAAGGTCGGCCATGGCTCGCGCACCGTGGGCCGAACCGCCTCACTCTCCAGATGCGCACGCAAGGCGTCTTCGAGGACCGAGCCGATAGTTCGGTCCTCGCGAGCCGCGATGATCTTGAGCTCTCTCAGGAGTTGATCATCGATGTTGACGGTTGTCCGCATCTCATCATCATAACATCGTGACCCTCGCATCAAAGCATCACATGTGATGTTGCTTGAGGAAGTCCACGCTGCGCTGGATCGAGGTCGTCCACGGACCATTGGTGAAGACGTGCGGTTGGCCGGCGTACGTGAAGTACTCGACCGACTTGCCGGCCGACTTAAGGGCGTCGACGGAGGCCTGGGCCCAGGCGATGGGACAGGACAGGTCGGCGGTGCCCTGGTGGATCAGCACCGGCTCAGTGATGCGGTCGAAGTAGGTGCGCGGGCTGGCCTTGGCCCAGGCGTCGGGATTGGCGGCCGGCTCGCCGAGGACGTCGACCACCCGGCCGGCCGTCTCCCCGTCCGGACGGGTCCACTTCTCGAAGTTGTCGACGGTGTTCGAGCTGACCGGCGCGTACGCGATGCCGGCCCTGAACAGCCCCGGCGCGGCCACCAGCGCGGTGTAGGTCACGCCGCCGCCCATCGACCGGCCCATGAGGGCGATCCGGTCCGGGATGACTTGGGGATCCCGCTGCAGCGCCTTGGCCGCGTTGATGACGTCGACGGCGTAGCCGAGCCGCAGGTTGGCGTCGGCGTCGGGATCCTTGCTCGACCCGGCGTGGTTGCGGTAGTCGACGAGGAGCACGACGTAGCCCTGCCGCGCCAGGTAGTCGCGCTCCCGCGACATCTGAGTCGTGTTGTCATAGACCGCCGGGTCCGCGTATCCGTGCGCGAGGACGACCGCCGGGAACGGTCCGGCGCCGCGCGGGACGAGCAGGCGTCCCGAGATCGTCAGCCCGTCCCCGTCGAACGTGGCGATGTACTGCTGGTATGCGGTGGTGCTGCCGATCTCACGGCCTCGCGTGAGGCTGCGGCCGTCGTAGGTCTTCCTGAAGAGGGTCTCGGGGGAGAGGAGCGGCGCGGCGGTGGCGGTCGACGGCGCCGTCGTGGCGGTGGTGGTGGGGGCCGTCTGGCTTGTCGTCGTGGCGCTGGTGGACGTTGGGGTCGCGATGGTCGCCGTCGACGTCACATCCCCACTCGGAGGAGTGGTCGTGCAGCCGGCCACGAGCCCTCCCACGACGACCAGCCCAGCCGCGACTCGACGCATACCCATCCCCTAGTGTCACCCGACGCAGGAGCGGGTCCACCGGTGGTTCAGTTGAGGTGCGACTCCCAGTCCTGCGGCACCCGTCCCTGAGGTCCGGGAACCGGCTGAGACGCCGGGTGGAACAGCGGCGGCGCCAGATCGGGACCGTCCACGATCTCCTCGGTCCGGAAGTCGAAGAACCACTCCTCGTCCGGTTCGAAACTGCGGATGACCGGATGGCCGGTGGCCCGGAAGTGGGCCGTCGCGTGCTGCGCCGGCGAGGTGTCGCAGCAGCCGATGTGCCCGCACGCCGCGCATCGTCGCAGGTGGTACCACCACCCGCCGGCGTCGAGGCAGTCGGCACACCCGGTGCCCGAGGGGGGCGCAGAGGGATCGACGTCGCGGCGTTGTTCCTGGGGCTCCTCCGGAGGAGTCATCCCCCGATGCTAGGCGCCGGCTCCCACCGGCTCCCGGACCTCGTCCTCCGCGGCCGCCTCGTCGAGCAGCACGATGGTGCCGGCCGTCCCGTCGAGGCGGACCCGCTGGCCGGTGGCCAGCCGGGTGGTTGCCTCGTGGACGCCGACGACCGCCGGGATGCCGTACTCGCGGGCCACCACCGACCCGTGCGTCATCATCCCTCCGACTTCGGTGACCAGCCCGGCGGCGCTGAGGAACAACGGCGTCCACGCGGGGTCGGTGCCGGGACAGACGAGGATCTCGCCGTGCCGCAGGCCCGACTGCGCCGGATCGAACACGACGCGGACGACTCCCTCCGCCGTCCCCGGCGAGACCGGAGAGCCGACGATGACGCCCTCCTCGCCGGCGACGTCCCCGAGTCCCTCGTAGTAGGCCCGCCCGTCGCCGACGAGGACGCGCGGGATCTGGGTCCGTCGCGCCTCGCGGTCCAGCGCCGCCCGCCGCTCGGCGACCAGCTGGCGCAGCCCCGGCGTCGGCCCTTCGCCCAAGGCCTCGATCTCGTCGAGCCGGAGGAGAAACACGTCGTCCGCTGCGTCGAGTACGCCGGCGTCGACGAGGTCGTTCCCCGACGCGAGGAGGGCGGACCGACCGACGCCCATCATCCGGATGATGGTGAACTTCGGCAGCTCCCGGCCGCCGGCCAGCGTCCGGATCCGGCCGGCGAGGAACCCGGCGAGTCGGCCGCGCACACCACCGGTCTGCTCGACCAGCTGGCCGATGGCGCGCGCCGCGGCCTGCTCCCCGCGCTCGAACTGCGCCGGGGGCGACTGGTCCGCCGGGATGTCCTGGTAGCGCTGCACGGTGCTCAGCACCTCCGTCGGGTCCTCACTCCACCGCGGTCGGCCCAGGTCGATCTCGCCGACGCCACGCATCCCATATGCGGCGAGGAACCCGTCGAGCGCGGCGGTGACCGCGGGGGAGAGCCGGCCCGACGCATACCGGTCGGCGAGCTCGGCGGCACTCAGGTCAGCGGCCAGCCGGCTGGCTTCGGGGTCGTCGCGAACGGTCTGCGCCACCCGCCAGAGCGCGAGGTCCATCTCGGTGGTGACGTTGTGCGGGAGGGCGCGGGTGATCTCGAGGACCAGCGGCGAGACGCCGTGGTCGCCCTCGTCGGTCGCGCCGGAGAGCCGGGTCAGGAGGCGAAGGGCCAGGACCGGCCCCGCGATGACCACGCCGGCGTAGGGCACCACCGTCGGAAAGGCGTCCGACAGCGTCTCGCGGAGCGCCCGGGCCCGGGCGGCCACGCGACGGAAGGGATCGGGCTCACCGTCCGCCGTGGCGAACGTCGCTGTGGCCCGGACCACCGCCGCGTCGGTGACCTCGTCGAACTCGGCGCGGATCGCCTGGGGGTCGCGGACGGCGCGGGCGAGGTTCCGGCCGGCGACCCGGGCGAATCGGGCCAGCCGGGGCGCGACCGGCCGCATCGCCTCCAGGGAGAAGGGCGCGAGGACGCCTTCCTCGCGCAGGTCGACGAAGATGCGGCGGGCGCTCGGGTCCACCGCCTTCAGGAGGCCGGGCAGCACCTTGGCGCCGACGGGGTTGCGCAGCGCGCGGTCCAGCCGGATCCAGAGCCGCTCGCCGGCGGAGCCGATGTAGGGGTTCGTCTCCGGGTCCAGCGTCGCGCCCATGACCCGGGCACCGCCGGACATGACGCAGCGGATCGCGTCGCCGCCGAGCGGCGTGATCGGCGCGAGCACGCCCTGGACAGCGCCGAACGAGAGGTACACCGCTTCCTTGGGGGCGTCCGCCGGGATCGGGAAGAGTGACGTGATGGCGCGGGCCTGCAGCAGCGCGACCTCGCCGCCGGCGATGGCCCACTCGATGTCCTGAGGCGTTCCGTACTCGTCCTGGACGCGTCGGCCGAGGTCGAGCAGCGCCCGTACGTCGGAGTCGGACAGGGTCGCCTCGGCGCCGCGGTCGCTGGCGCGGGTCTCGACGCCGCCGGCCGTTCGCGATGCGGTGACGACCGCCTTGGCGCCCAGCGTCCGCTCGAGAACGCGTCCGGTGGCGGCGTCGGCGACGTAGTGGTCCGGTTCGACGAGGCCGGAAACCAGCGCCTCGCCCAGTCCGAACGTCGCGTCGATAGCCATCTGTCCGCGGTGCCCGGTCAGCGGGTTCGCCGTGAACAGCACGCCCGCCGTGTCGGCCGGAACCATGCGCTGCACCGCGACGGCGAGGGCGGCCGCGTCCTCGGGGATCGCCGCGCGGCGCCGGTAGATGATCGCGCGCGCGGTCCACAGGCTCGACCAGCAGGCAACCACCGCGTCGAGCAGGCCGTCCTCGTCCGAGACGCCCAGCAGGGTGTCCTGCTGCCCCGCAAAGGACAGGTCGGGGAGGTCCTCGGCGGTCGCGGACGAACGCACCGCCACCGGTGCGCCGCCGAGCCTGCGGTATGCGTCGAGGACCGCCCGGGCGACCCGTTCGGTGAGGACGGTG
Organism: Lapillicoccus sp.; assembly: GCA_035535335.1. Lineage (GTDB taxonomy): Bacteria > Actinomycetota > Actinomycetes > Actinomycetales > Dermatophilaceae > Lapillicoccus. The sequence goes on from DATLQE010000105.1 coordinate 9,759, forward strand.
ATCGCCGGAGTATCGGCGAAGGCCGCGCGGATCTGCCGGGAGGCCTCATCGACCGACGCGGGGTCATCGGGGTCGGCGTCGGCCAGGGCGGCGTCGACCCGGTCGCGGAGCCCGCGCTCGTGCACGGCCACCCGGAACGCCTCGGTCGTCACCGTGAAGCCGGGCGGGACGGGGAACCCCGCCCGGGTCAGCCGCGAGAGGTTGACCGCCTTGCCACCGGCCTCGTCCAGGGTGGTCGGGTCCTCGAAGAAGCGCACCAGCGTCATGGCTCACCCTTTTCTCCACGTGATGAAATCAGGGTAGCACCGGGGACGCAACCAACGGCACGACCCGAAGCCGATCGATGTCGGAGGGGTATGGCCCTCAGCGGGGCAGCGACGCTCCGACATAAGCCGCTTCAGCCGTCGGCCATGGTGACCTGGTCGCCGCGATGACGCCGCGGCGATCGACTGTCGGAACGGCCGGGCGGATTAGGTTGCGGCGCTCCGGCTGCCGTAAGATCGTCCGTTGGGCGTTCTGTGCTCGGGCGCCCATTTTCACTGTCACGTCACCGTGACCGCATGTTCCAGAGCACACGACGGATAGACGGAGGACATGGCCAAGAAGGACGGTGTCATCGAGATCGAGGGCACGATCGTCGAAGCGCTCCCCAACGCGATGTTTCGCGTGGAGCTGACGAACGGGCACAAGGTGCTCGCCCACATCTCGGGCAAGATGCGCCAGCACTACATCCGGATCCTGCCCGAGGACCGCGTGGTGGTGGAGCTCTCGCCGTACGACCTCGACCGCGGCCGGATCGTCTTCCGTTACCGGTGACCACGCAAGAGATACAGAAGACCCAGCAGAAGACACGAGGCAGATGAAGGTCCAGCCGAGCGTCAAGAAGATCTGCGACAAGTGCAAGGTGATCCGCCGCAACGGGCGGGTCATGGTGATCTGCGACAACCTGCGCCACAAGCAGCGTCAGGGCTGA
>DATLQE010000106.1:0-10368 GCA_035535335.1 Lapillicoccus sp.
AGCCCCTCGCTGCCGCTGAGCTCCGCGGTCCCGGTCTCGCCGACCACCGGCTCGCCCTCGGGCGTCTCGACTCCCAGCACGGAGGCATCCAGCTCATGATCCCCGCCATCGGTCTGCTCGTCGGCGTCCTCGCCGGCTTGCTGCTGCACCCGTCGGTGCCGGTGTCGCTGCAGCCCTACCTGCCGATCGCCGTCATCGCCGCCCTCGACGCGGTCTTCGGCGGTGTCCGGGCGGTGCTCGACGGCATCTTCGTCGACAAGGTGTTCGTCGTGTCGTTCCTGTCGAACGTCGTCGTGGCCGCCTTCATCGTCTTCCTGGGAGACCAGCTCGGTGTCGGCACGCAGCTGTCCACCGGTGTCGTCGTCGTGCTCGGCGTGCGGATCTTCTCCAACGTGGCGTCCATCCGGCGCCACCTCTTCAAGGCCTGAGCGATGCCCGACCAGAAGAACGACCAGACGCCGCCCCCGGCCGCCGCTCCCACGCCGAGCAGCGCGTCGCCGTGGCGGCGGCTGGCCCGCGCCGGCGCGCCGCGCAGCACCAAGGCGCAGGTCCTCGGGGCGGTGCTGGCGTTGGCACTCGGCTTCGCGATCGCCACCCAGGTGCAGCAGACGCAGGAGTCCGGGCTCGAGAGCATGCGGCAGGACGACCTGGTCCGGGTCCTCGACGACGTCAGCCAGCGGTCGACACGGCTCGACGAGCAGGTCCGGGAGCTGCAGACCCAACGCGACGCCCTGACGAGCGGCGCGAACACGAGCCAGGCCGCCATCGACCAGGCCACCAAGCAGCTCGAGGCGCTGCGGCTGCTCGCCGGGACTGCGCCCGCCCAAGGACCGGGCATCAAGGTCACCATCGCCGACCCCGGCCAGAAGGTCACCTCCGCCATGATGCTCGACCTGCTCCAGGAGCTGCGCGATGCCGGCGCTGAGGTGGTGCAGTACGGCGCGAACCGGGTGGTCGCCAGCTCGTGGTTCTCCTCGTCCGGCGGCCAGATCCAGGTCGACGGGCAGCCGATGACGCGGCCGTTCACCGTGCTCGCCATCGGTGACAAGGCAACGATGGCGTCGGCGCTCAACATCCCCGGCGGCATCGTCGAGACGCTGCGCCGGGCGGACGCCACGGCCACCGTGGAGCAGCTCGACACCGTGCGGATCGACGCGTTGCAGTCGCCGCGAACGCCTCGTTACGCTCAGCCCGTCCCCGAGGCGGGAACCCCGGCAGCGAGCCCGTCGAGCGCCTCGAGCAGCCCCACGACGACGAAGTGACCACCTCGTCCGGTTTCCACCACCGTCCTGAGAGCGAGCGCGATGAGCGATCTGGAGTACCCCGACAACCTGCGCTACACCGCGGACCACGAGTGGGTGGACGAGCTCGACGGAGGCACCGTGCGGGTGGGCATCACGTCCTACGCCCAGAACGCGCTCGGCGATGTCGTCTACGTCTCGCTTCCCGGCGTTGGCGACACCGTGACCGCCGGTGAGACGTGCGGCGAGGTCGAGTCCACGAAGTCGGTGAGCGACCTCTATGCGCCCCTGTCGGGGGAGGTGACGGCGGTCAACTCGGCGCTCGACGGCGCCCCGGAGCTGGTCAACACGGCGCCCTACACCGAGGGCTGGATGTACGAGCTGCGTCCCTCCGATGCCGAGGGCCTGGGCGGGCTGCTGGACGCTGCCGCCTACCGCGACGGACTCGGCTGAGTGCCGGCGGATCCGAATCGGTCGCTGCTTGACCGCGACTCGCGAGGGCACGAGACTCGCTGCCAGACCGATGCGGTCAACCGCCGTCGGCAGGGGGAGGGGCATCCACTAGGGTTCTGCGCAGTGACGAAGGAGATGCGGCCATGACGGACCACGAGCCCGAGGCCAACGAGCCCGACGCCAACAAGCACGAGGCCAACCCCGCCGAAGCCCCGGACGCGACGGCGAAGACGACGCCTTCGGCCGGCCGGCAGGGCGACTCGACCACGATGCGCTTCCAGGGCGTCGGCACCGGACACGAGTCCGTCGAGCTGGACGCGCGCGGCCTGTCGGCCGAGGACCAGGCCACCATCGACGCGCTCCGGCCCGGCACCGGCCTGCTCATCGTCCTCCGTGGCCCCAACACCGGTGCCCGGTTCCTCCTCGACGACGCCGAGGTCACCACCGGCCGGCATCCCGACAGCGACATCTTCCTCGACGACGTCACGGTGTCGCGCAAGCACGCGGTCTTCGTCCAGGAGAACGACGGGTATGCGGTCCGTGACGTCGGCTCGCTCAACGGCACCTACGTCAACCGCGAGCTGGTCGACCACGCCCAGCTGCGGACCGGTGACGAGGTCCAGATCGGCAAGTTCCGTCTCGTCTTCTACGCGGGCCAGCGTCAGTAGTGCGGCCCTCCGACGCCGGACGGGGACCCGGCGCCGCAGGCGCCTCCAGAACGGCGACGGAGCCGGGCAGCGGACGGGTCGTCGACGGCGCCACGCCCGGGACGCGGACCATCGGGGGGGTCCTCGCCGCCCTGGCGTCCGACTTTCCGGACCTGACCATCTCCAAGATCCGGTTCCTCGAGGCCGAGGGCTTGGTCACGCCGCACCGCACGGGGGCCGGATATCGCACCTACACCGACCGCGACGTCGAACGGCTGCGCTACATCCTCACCGCGCAGCGTGACCTGTTCTGGCCCTTGAAGGTCATCCGAGACGCGCTCGACGCGATGGACCGGGGCCTACAGCCCAGTGAGCTCGATGACCCGGACGCCCGCCCCCGAGTGCCCGACCCGACTGCCGACCCGGACGTCCCGACCGTCACGGAGCTCGCCGCGCCGCTGACCCTCCGGCTGACCGCCCGCGAGCTGCGTGACGCGGCGGGGCTCGACCGTCCCACCCTCGACGCCCTCGAGACCTACGGGTTGGTCCGCGCCGACGCTCGCGGCCACTTCGACGACGACGCGCTGGCCGTCGCGCGGGCGGCGGTGGCGCTCGCCGCATACGGCGTCGAGCCCCGGCACCTGCGGCCGTTCCGGACCGCCGCCGACCGCGAGATCGGACTGGTCCAGCAGATCGTGCGGCCGGCCAGGTCCGCCGCGGGCCGGCCGCGCGGCGAGCTCCCGGCTCCCCAGGACCCGACGCCCGAGGTCCTCCGTCTGTGCGTCGCCCTGCACACCGCCCTGGTCCGCTCCGGGCTGCGTCACGGGTGAGCGGATCCGGCGACTTGGCGCGGCAATTCGCCAATTCCTGGGTGAGCCCCGGCTGACGAAGCCGTGGAGAGACAAGTAACGTGTGACGAGTGAAGCCCGTCGACGTCCTCGGGGTGCGGGTCGAGAAACCCACCAACCAGCCGATCGTGCTGCTCCACGAGCGGGGCGGCGAGCGCTACCTGCCGATCTGGATCGGTGCGGCCGAGGCCACCGCCATCGCCTACGCGCAGCAGGGCGTCGAACCGCCCCGGCCACTGACCCACGACCTGATGAAAGACGTCATTGAGGAGCTGGGCCACCGCGTTACCCAGGTGCGCATCGTCGAGCTCCGAGACAAGGTGTTCTACGCCATCCTCGTCATCGACGGATCCCGCGAGATCAGCGCGCGACCGTCCGACGCGATCGCCCTGGCGCTCCGAACGGAGACCGAGATCGTCGTGGCCGAGGCGGTGCTGGAGGAGGCCGGGGTCGCGCTCACCCCGGAGGAGGACGACGAGGTCGAGAAGTTCCGTGAGTTCCTCGACCACGTCTCAGCGGAGGACTTCGAGAACCCGCACGTCGACCCCGGCGAGGAAGGGACCCCTCGAGAGACCTGAGGCTCAACTTTAGGGTGAGGGTATGCGGCGAAGTGCGACACGCCGGACAGCTCGACGTCGACCGGTGATTGACCCGGGCCCGGCGACCGCCTACCGTCGGGAGTTCAGCGTCGAAACACCGCCGTGTAACTACCGGCGTCGTCCACCCGACCACGACGTGGCCCGGGCTCCCGCAGGACATCCGAACATCCGCTCAGGAGGACATCGTGGCCGCCACGGGAGACGCGCAGGAGGGCCGGACCAACCGGACACACGTCCCGGCAGCCGCGCAGGGCCTGCTCTTCGATGACGACCTCCCTGAGCTGAGCGACGACATCGGTTACCGCGGCCCGACCGCCTGCCGCGCGGCTGGCATCACCTACCGGCAGCTCGACTACTGGGCCCGGACCGGCCTCGTCGAGCCCTCCGTGCGCAGCGCCACCGGTTCCGGGACGCAGCGCCTCTACGGGTTCCGCGACATCCTCGTCCTCAAGGTGGTCAAGCGGCTGCTCGACACGGGCGTCTCCCTCCAACAGATCCGCGGCGCCATCCAGGTGCTGCGCCGGCGCGGCGTCGAGGACCTGGCCCAGATCACCCTGATGAGCGACGGCGCCAGCGTCTACGAGTGCACCTCGGCCGACGAGGTCATCGACTTGCTGCAGGGCGGCCAAGGCGTCTTCGGCATCGCCGTCGGGCGGGTCTGGCGCGAGGTGGAGGGCTCCCTCGCGGAGCTCCCGAGCGAGCGGCCCGAGGACGAGGTCCCGGCCGCCCACCCGGGCGACGAGCTGAGTGCCCGCCGCGCGCAGCGCATCTCCTGACGCGTCTCCGCGTCTCGGGTACTGACGCGGGGCAACGTCCCCTACCCCGGTTCCCCGAACCGGAGGCGAAGCCGCATACCCGCGCTGGTAGATTAAACCCTGCCGCGAACAACCCGCACGGGAGAGCCCCCAGGACGGACACGACCGTCAGCTGGGGCGCCGAAGGGGCAACCACCCCGGAACCTCTCAGGCGCCAGGACCGTGTGGGTGAGGCGACTCTGGAGTCACGAGGCCGTGCAACAGAGGGGGTTACCGTGCTGTCACCGCAGCGACCTCCAGGAGCCTGATCCGTGACCCAGACCGCCGAGTCGACCACGACGCTCGAGACGACCGCCGCCGAGGGCTCCGAGATCCCGCTGCACGTCGACACGAGCCATCCCGCGCCCTTCGTCGAACGCCACATCGGCCCGTCGCCGGACGACGTCGCCGACATGCTGGAGCTCGTCGGCCAGCCCTCCCTGGACGCGCTCGTCGACCTCGCCGTCCCGACCGCGATCCGCTCGCAGCGCGCCCTGCGCCTCGACGCCGCCCCGTCGGAGTCGGCCGTGGTCCGCGAGCTGCGGGGCCTCGCCAGCCTCAACACGGTCATGCGCTCGATGATCGGGCTCGGCTACTACGGCACGGTCACTCCGGCCGTCGTGCAGCGCAACGTCCTCGAGAACCCCGCGTGGTACACCGCGTATACGCCGTACCAGCCGGAGATCTCCCAGGGAAGGCTGGAGGCTCTGCTGAACTTCCAGACCGTCGTCAGCGACCTCACCGGGCTCCCCGTGTCCGGAGCGTCGCTGTTGGACGAGGCCACCGCGGTCGCCGAGGCGATGACGCTGATGCGGCGCACCTCCAAGAGTCCTGCCGACGCCGTCCTCCTGGTCGACCGGCACGCCCTCCCACAGTCCATCGCCGTGACCCGCACGCGGGCGCTGCCGCTGGGCATCGATGTCGTCGTCGCCGAGGTCACCGCGGTCGACGGTGTCGAGGCCCTCCGCGCGGCGGCTGGCGACCGCGACGTCTTCGGCGTTGTCGTCCAGTACCCCGGCGCCGACGGCGAGCTGCGCGACTTCAGCTCGCTCGCCGCTGCCGCCCACGAGCGCGGGGCCCTCGTCACGGCGGCGGCCGACCTGCTGGCCCTCACGCTGGCCACGCCGCCGGGGGAGTGGGGCGCTGACATCGCCGTCGGCACCACCCAACGGTTCGGCGTCCCCATGGGCTTCGGTGGTCCGCACGCCGGCTACATGTCCGTCCGGCAGGGACTGGAGCGGCAGCTGCCCGGCCGCCTCGTCGGCGTCTCCGTCGACTCGGCGAGCCACCCCGCATACCGGCTGGCGCTCCAGACCCGCGAGCAGCACATCCGGCGCGAGAAGGCGACCTCCAACATCTGCACGGCGCAGGTCCTCCTCGCGGTGATGGCCGGCATGTACGCGGTCTGGCACGGCCCCGCCGGACTCGCCGCCATTGCCCGTCGCACCCATGGGTATGCCATGGCCCTCGCGGAGGGTCTCCGCCAGGGTGGCGTGGAGGTCGTCACGGGAGCGTTCTTCGACACGGTGACCGTCCGGGTGCCGGGCCAGGCCGACGACGTGCTCCGCGAGGCGGTGGCACGGGGCGTCAACCTCCATCGCGTCGACGACGACACGGTGTCGATCAGCACCGACGAGACGACCACCGGCGAGGACCTGCTCGCCGTGTGGGGCGCGTTCGGCGTGGCCGGTGGTGAACCGGTCGCCGCCGACGCTGACCCGCAGTGGTGGGACGGGGCGACGCGGACGTCGGACTACCTGACCCACCCGGTCTTCTCGAGCCACCGCAGTGAGACGGCGATGCTGCGGTACCTGCGGCGGCTGGCCGACCGCGACTTCGCTCTCGACCGCGGCATGATCCCGCTCGGCTCGTGCACGATGAAACTCAACGCCACCACCGAGATGCTGGCGATCACCTGGCCGGAGTTCGCGAACCTGCACCCCTTCGCGCCCCCGGCGCAGACGGAGGGCATCCGCAGCCTGGTGGCCGACCTGTCGGCGTGGCTCTGCGAGATCACCGGCTACGACGCCGTGTCCCTGCAGCCGAACGCCGGCTCCCAGGGTGAGCTGGCCGGCCTACTGGCCATCCACGCATACCACCAGGCGCTCGGTGAGGACCACCGCCGGGTATGCCTGATCCCCGCCAGTGCGCACGGCACGAACGCCGCGTCGGCGGTCATGGCCGGCCTCAAGGTCGTCGTGGTCGGCACCGACGCCAGCGGCAACATCGACATGGACGACCTCCGCGCGAAGGTGGAGGAGCATCGCGACGCCCTCGCGGCGGCGATGGTGACGTACCCGTCGACGCACGGGGTCTACGAGGACACCATTCGCGAGCTGTGCGAGCTGGTCCACGACGCCGGTGGGCAGGTCTATGTCGACGGAGCCAACCTCAACGCGCTCATCGGGCTGGCGCAGCCCGGCAAGTTCGGGGCCGACGTCTCCCACCTGAACCTGCACAAGACGTTCTGCATCCCGCACGGTGGAGGAGGGCCGGGCGTCGGACCAGTGGGCGTACGCGCGCACCTGGCGCCGTACCTGCCGAACCACCCGCTGGCCCCTGAGGCCGGTCCCTCGACCGGGGTGGGACCCGTCTCGGCCGCGCCCTACGGCTCGGCGGGGATCCTGCCGATCTCGTGGGCCTACGTCCGGTTGATGGGCGGCGTCGGTCTCACCCGGGCCACCGAGGTGGCCGTCCTCAACGCGAACTACATCGCGGCGCGGCTGCGCGACTCCTATCCGGTGCTCTACTCCGGGCACGGGGGCGTCGTGGCCCACGAGTGCATCCTCGACGTCCGCGGCATCACCCGCGAGACCGGGGTGACCGTGGACGACATCGCCAAGCGGCTGATCGACTACGGGTTCCACGCGCCCACGATGTCGTTCCCCGTCGCAGGTACGCTCATGGTGGAGCCGACCGAGAGCGAGGACAAGGGCGAGATCGACCGGTTCTGCGACGCAATGATCGCGATCCGCGAGGAGATCGACGCGGTCGGCCGCGGGGAGGTCGCCGTGGCCGACTCGGTGCTGCGACACGCCCCGTACACCTCTCGCTCGTTGGCCGAGAAGTGGGATCACCCGTTCGACCGGGCGACCGCGGCCTTCCCCGTCGGAGTGCACGCGCCGGACAAGTACTGGCCGCCGGTGGGCCGGATCGACGGCGCGTACGGCGACCGCCACCTCGTGTGCAGCTGCCCGCCGCCGGAGGCGTTCGAGGACTGAAACCGGCCTGGCGCCGCGTATCACCGCATACCACCCCTGCCTCTAAGTGGTCAGTGCCCGGAGAACCCGGGTCGACCACGCTTGAGGTGCTCCGTGAACCACTCCAGCCGCCTGGCCTTCCTCGTCCACCCGCGAGCCCATCTCGCCGAGGACCTGGCTCGGGTCTCGAAGCCCCTCGGTCTGGTACCCGAGCGGGTGTACGACGTCGCCCTGTGCCGCCTGCCCGTGCCTCCGGTGACGATGGCCTCCGTGCACCTCGGCGGGAGCCACCTGGGGCATGTCGTCGTCGTCCCGTACGGCGATCGGCACATGCTGGCCCAGCCGACGGAAGGCCGGGACCGCGTCGCCCGAGCGGTCGACCACGCGGTCGGCCTGGGCGCCTCGGTGGTCGGCCTCGGCGCGCTCACCGCCTCCGTCACCGCCGGTGGCGTGTCGCTGCGCAACCGCACCGACGTCGCTGTCACCAACGGCAACGCCTTCACGGCGGCGATCGTCCACGACCAGGCGCGCGACCTCCTCGCCCGCGGCGGGGCCGGCCGGGTCGCCATCGTCGGCGCCACGGGCAGCGTAGGCAGCACCGTGGCGAAGATGTTCGCCCGGAACCGCGACGCCGACGAGGTGATCCTCCTGGCGGGCAACGAGCGCCGCCTCGACTCGCTGCGCTGCAACCTCTCCGGCCGCGGGGTGGCCGTCCGCTCCAGCACCCACCTGCACGAGGCCCGCTCCGCGGACGTCGTCGTGCTGCTGACCACGGCGGCCGACTCGGTCCTCGAGTCGCAGCACCTCGGCCCAGACGCCGTCGTCCTCGACGCCACGCAGTCGCACGGTACGGCGATTGAGCTGGCTCGCGCTCGGAGCGACGTCCGGATCCTCGACGGTGGGATCGTGTCGATCCCGTCTCTGGAGATCCGCGGCGGCAACCTGGGCCTGCCGGACGGGCGGGCGTACGCGTGTTTCGCCGAGGCCGCGCTGCTGGCCCTCTCGGGCCATCGGAGCCACTTCTCCATCGGCGTCCCGCATCTCGAGCAGGTCGAGTTCGTGCGGTCCCTCGCCCGCGACCACGCCCACTTGGGGTTCACGGTCGCGCCACCGACCTCGTTCGGCGTCCCGGTTCCTGCGCCGGCTCGTCCGGCGGCCGAGGAAGCCGTGGCATGACCGCACCCCCAGCCGCCTCGCCAGCCGGGCCTTTCCCCTTCCAGGCTCCCGTTGTTGTGGAAATTCCGGTCCTCCAGCCGGTGAGATCGACGACAACAGGAGCCTGGAAGGAGGACAGCGCGGGGAAGATGGCTCCGTGTCGCTCGCGCCACGGTTCACCGGGATAGACCAGTCCGAGGACGCCCTGGTCCTCGACGGCGGCATGTCGAACGCGCTCGAGGACCTCGGCTACGACCTGACTGATCCGCTCTGGACGGCTCGCCTGCTCCGCGACTCCCCGAAGGCGGTGGCCGAGGTGCACCGGCGCTACTACCGAGCGGGCGCACGGATGGCCACGACGGCCAGTTACCAGGCCAGCGTCCCCGGGTTCGTCGCCCAGGGCCTCTCACCGGAGGAAGCCGCGACGCTCATGGTCCGCAGTGTGATCCTCGCTCGCGAGGTGCGTGACGAGCTGGCCCACGACGGAGTCCAGCGTTGGGTGGCAGCATCGGTGGGCCCGTACGGCGCATACCTCGCCGACGGTTCCGAGTACCGCGGCCGATACGGCCTGTCGAGGGCTGAACTCCGCGACTTCCACGAGCCTCGCCTCGAGCTGCTCGCGTCGGCCGGACCGGATCTGCTGGCCGTCGAGACGATCCCGGACGTCGACGAGGCCGAGGTGCTCGGTGGTTTGCTCGACGACGTCGGACTGACGGCGTGGTTCTGCTTCTCCAGCCGGGAAGGACGGACCGCCGCCGGCCAACCGCTCCGCGAGGCCTTGGCCGTCGCCTCCGAGGTCTCGAGCGTCCTGGCCGTCGGGGTCAACTGTCTCCCGTCCGGTGAGGTGCTGGACGCGGTGAGGACTGTTAGTGAGATAACGGACAAGCCGGCCGTCGTGTACCCCAACGGCGGCGGCCGTTGGGACCCGGCGTCGCGATCGTGGACCGGCGAACCAGGTCTCGACCCCGGCCTGGCGCGGAAGTGGGTGGCGGCCGGGGCGACGATCGTGGGCGGCTGCTGCCGAGTAGGCCCAGCCGACATTGCGCGCCTCGCCACCGCCATCGGCGCTCAGACCTCGAAACGCTAGCGGCTGGAGGTAGACCGCGTCCCGGACCGAGAGACCGCCCCGCGGTCGTCTCAGGCGGCGGAGTCGATTCCGTGAACGGTGACGCTCGACCCGGCCGAGGTCTTGTCGACCCGGATCTGAGCCGGTATCCGGGACCGGAGGTCGATCACATGGCTCACGACTCCCACGCAGCGGCCGCCGTCGCGCAGGCCGTCGAGGACGGACATGACCTGTTCCAGGCTCTCCTCGTCGAGCGTGCCGAAGCCCTCGTCGATGAACAGCGTGTTGAGGTCGAACCCACCGGCTTCTTCACGCACCGCGTCGGCCAGCCCGAGCGCCAGCGCCAGCGACGCCATGAACGACTC
>DATLQE010000107.1:0-9535 GCA_035535335.1 Lapillicoccus sp.
CGAGTTCCTCGCGCGCAACATGCCCTACGGCGACCAGCGGCGCCTGGAGATCGCCCGGGCGCTGGCCACCGACCCCCAGCTGCTCCTCCTCGACGAGCCGACCGCGGGCATGAACCCGCAGGAGACCCGTCAGGCCATGGACCTCATCTTCAAGATCCGGGACAGCGGGATCGCCGTCGTCGTCATCGAGCACGACATGCGGTTCATCTTCACCCTCTGCGACCGGGTGCTCTGTCTCGTCCGCGGCGAGACCCTCGTCCAGGGCACCCCCAACGAGGTCCAGTCCGACCCGCGGGTCATCGAGGCTTACATCGGGACAGGCGACGAGGAGGACCAGGAGGCTGCGGAGGTCGAGCGGGAGCTGGAGGAGCTCGACCAACGCTTCCCTGCCGAGCATCCCGAGGACGCGAGTCGGACCACCGACTATCCCCATGACGTGATGGGCCGCACCGAGGGCGAAGGAGATCGCCGGTGACCGCCATGCTCGAGGTCCGCGACCTGCGGGTCTCCTACGGCAAGATCGAGGCGGTCAAGGGGATCAGCTTCTCGGTCGACGAGGGCCAGGTCGTCACGCTCATCGGCACCAACGGCGCCGGCAAGACGACGACACTGCGGACCATCTCCGGGCTGCTGCGGCCCAGCGGCGGCAGCATCAGCTTCCAGGGGAAACCCATCCACAGCACAGCGGCCCACGACATCGTCTCGCTGGGCATCGCGCACTCCCCCGAGGGCCGCCGCATCTTCCCGCGGCTCACCGTGGAGGAGAATCTCGTCCTCGGCGCCTTTGCCCGCAAGGACCAGGGTCAGATCCGCTCGGACTTGCACGCCGCGTACGACCTCTTCCCCATCCTCGGGGAGCGCTCGAAGCAGCCGGCCGGCACCTTCTCCGGCGGCGAGCAGCAGATGCTCGCGATGGGCCGGGCGATGATGAGCCGGCCGAAGCTCCTCATGCTCGACGAGCCGTCGATGGGCCTGTCGCCGCTGATGATGCAGCGGATCATGTCGACCGTCCGAACCTTGCAGTCCCAGGGCACCACCATCCTCCTCGTCGAGCAGAACGCCCAGGCCGCGCTCAAGCTCGCGGACCAGGGGTACGTGCTCGAGGTCGGCAGCATCGTGCTCCACGGCTCCGGCAAGGAGCTGCTGGCTAGCGACGATGTCCGAAAGGCCTATCTCGGCGAGGACTGAGCTCTCGCCGTCCTGACCGGCCGCGCACCGATCCGCTGGACGATGTCTGGTTTCGGCCGCCCGTGCCGGGACAAATCGGGTACAGGCCAGCCGAACGGGGTCAGGGCGGAGGGCTGAGCAGGTCGCTCTGGTCGTTGACCGCCCAGATCTCGGCCGCCCGGCCGTCGCCGTCGAGACGGATGATGTCCATCCCGCGCAGCACCACCTCGCGACCCGTGGGCTCCACCAGCGCCGACAGGCCGACCCACGTGCCCACGTGACGCGCATGGATGTCGAAGGCGAACGCGATGAACCCGTCCCCCTCGACGACGTCGTGGAGGACCGTCCGGCGGTCGGCAAACGCCTCCGCCATGGCTCGCGCCCGCTCGACCATGTCGGCGACCGGCGTGACCGTCCCGTTCACGCGGACCGGTTCGGCGTACACCTCCCGGAACCGGTCGAGGGCGTCGTCCCCAGCCGCGGTCCCACCGTCCCAGAGGGCCAGCGCCCGGTCCACGAAGTCGCTCACGGGCTCAGCGTCCCACGCCCGCCAATCCGACCCGCCCCGGACCGATCGACAGGCACCAAGCCGCCGAAACGGCCCGCCGCAGTGCCGATCGGCCGTTCGTGCCTGTCGACCGTGACCGTGCCCTGGCCGGAAAACCCCAACGGCGGTCAGGCCGGATCTGTGGTCAGGCCGGCTTGCGGCGCGCGGTCGCCGACTTCGCCGCCGGCTTGGTTCCTGTCTTCGACGTCCTTATCGCCGTGCGGCGCCGGCTTCCGGCGGCGACGCTGGGACGCGCCGTGCCGCCGGCCGACCGCGCCTTGGCCAGGACCGGCGCGAGGAACTGGCCGGTGAACGAGTGCTCCATCGCCGCGACCTCCTCGGGCGTCCCCTCGGCGATGACCTCACCACCGCGCTTGCCGCCCTCGGGGCCGAGGTCGACGATCCAGTCGGCGCTCTTGATCACGTCGAGGTTGTGCTCGATGACGATGACGGTGTTGCCCTTGTCGACCAGACCCTGGAGCACCTCGAGGAGCTTGCGGATGTCCTCGAAGTGCAGGCCGGTGGTCGGCTCGTCGAGGACGTAGATGGTGCGCCCGGTCGACCGCTTCTGGAGCTCGGTCGACAGCTTGACCCGCTGCGCCTCCCCGCCCGAGAGGGTGGGGGCCGGCTGCCCCAGGCGGACGTAGCCCAGGCCCACGTCGTTGAGGGTCGTCAGGTGACGCGAGATCGCCGGAACCGCGGCGAAGAACTCGGCCGCCTCCTCGATCGGCATGTCGAGCACGTCGGCGATGGTCTTGCCCTTGAAGTGGACCTCCAGCGTCTCCCGGTTGTACCGCGCGCCGTGGCACACCTCGCACGGGACGTAGACGTCCGGGAGGAAGTTCATCTCGATCTTGATGGTGCCGTCGCCGGAGCAGTTGTCGCAGCGGCCGCCCTTCACGTTGAACGAGAACCGGCCCGGCTGGTAGCCGCGGATCTTCGCCTCGGTCGTGTCGGCGAACAGCTTGCGCATGTTGTCGAACACCCCGGTGTAGGTGGCCGGGTTGGACCGGGGCGTGCGCCCGATCGGCCCCTGGTCGACGTGGACGACCTTGTCGAGGTACTCCAAGCCGGTCACCGTCTTGTGCCGGCCGGGAACGTGACGCGCGCCGTTCAGCTTGTTGGCGAGGACGTTGTAGAGGATCTCGTTGACCAGGCTGGACTTGCCGGACCCCGAGACGCCGGTCACCGCGATGAGCGACCCCAGCGGGAACGACACCGTCACGTCCTGGAGGTTGTTCTCCCGCGCGCCGACCACGGTGACCCGCTTGCCGTTCCCCGGCCGGCGGACCGGCGGCGTTGCGATCTCACGCCGGCCCGAGAGGTACTCACCGGTGATCGAGTCGGGGTGCTCGAGCAGCCCCCGGACCGAGCCCGAGTGGACGACCTGGCCACCGTGCTCGCCGGCGCCGGGACCGATGTCGACGACCCAGTCGGAAGCCGCGATGGTGTCTTGGTCGTGCTCCACGACGATGAGGGTGTTGCCGAGGTCGCGCAGCCGCGTCAGCGTCTCGATGAGCCGGTGGTTGTCCCGCTGGTGGAGCCCGATGGACGGCTCGTCCAGCACGTACAGCACGCCCACCAGCCCCGAGCCGATCTGCGTGGCCAGGCGGATGCGTTGGGCCTCGCCGCCGGACAGCGTGCCGGCGGGCCGGTCCAGCGACAGGTAGTCGAGACCCACGTCGAGCAGGAACCCCAGCCGGGCCTCGATCTCCTTGATGACCCGTTCGGCGATCTGCCGCTCCCGCACCGAGAAGTCGACGTCGGCGAGGAACGCAGCCGCCTCGTTGACCGGCAGCGCGCAGATCTGGGAGATGTTCTTGCCCCCGACGAGGACGGCGAGGATCTCGGGCTTGAGCCGGGCCCCCTGGCACTGCGGGCACGGCACCTCGCGCATGTACCCCTCGTAACGCTCCCGGCTCCAGTCGGAGTCGGTCTCGGCGTGCCGCCGCCTGACGAAGGGCACGACGCCCTCGAACCCCGTGGTGTAGGACCGGTCCCGGCCGTAGCGGTTCCGGTAACGCACGTGAACCTTGTAGTTCTCCCCGTAGAGCAGTGCCTCCTTGGCCCGCTCCGGCAGCGCCTTCCACGGCGCGTCCATCGAGAACTGGAGGTCCTCGGAGAGGGCGTTGATGACCCGGAGGAAGTAGTCGGCCGAACCGGAGCCCTGTGACCACGGCGTGATGGCGCCCTCGTTGAGCGACAGGTCGTCGTCGGGGACGACCAGCTCCGGGTCGACCTCGAGCTCCGTGCCGATGCCGGTGCACCGTGGGCACGCCCCGTACGGCGCGTTGAACGAGAACGAGCGCGGCTCGATCTCGTCGATGGCGATCGGGTGGTCGTTGGGGCAGGCCATCTTCTCGGAGAAGCGCCGCTCCTTGGGAAGGGAGGGGTCGGCGTTGTCCTTGGAACCGTCGACGTCCACGAACTCGATCAGGAGCACTCCCCCGGCGAGGTTGAGCGCCGTCTCGACCGAGTCGGTCAGGCGCCGCTTGGCGCCGACGTCGTTGCCCTTGGCCACCAGCCGGTCGACGACCACCTCGATCGTGTGCTTGAGTTTCTTCTCCAGCCTGGGCGGGTCGGTCAGCGACACGACCTCGCCGTCGACGCGCGCCCGCGAGAACCCCTTGGTCTGCAGCTCGGTGAAGAGGTCGACGTACTCGCCCTTGCGGCCCTTGATGACCGGCGCGAGCACCTGGAACCGGGTGCGGTCGGGCAGCTCGAGCAGTCGGTCGACGATCTGCTGCGGACTCTGTCGGGTGATGGCCTCACCGCATACCGGGCAGTGCGGGCGACCGGCGCGCGCGAAGAGCAGCCGAAGGTAGTCGTAGACCTCGGTGATCGTGCCCACCGTCGACCGTGGGTTCCGGTTCGTCGACTTCTGGTCGATCGACACCGCCGGCGACAGGCCCTCGATGAAGTCGACGTCGGGCTTGTCCATCTGGCCGAGGAACTGGCGCGCATACGAGCTGAGCGACTCGACGTAGCGGCGCTGCCCCTCGGCGAAGATGGTGTCGAACGCCAGCGAGGACTTGCCGCTGCCCGAGAGCCCGGTGAAGCAGATCAGCGAGTCGCGCGGCAGGTCGACGGAGATGTCTTTGAGGTTGTGCTCCCGGGCCCCCCGGACCAGCAGGTGGTCGTGCCCGAGCGGACGCAGCGAGGAGTCGTCCGGCGAGGCAGCGAGGGGCGACGCGTCGGGCACCCGACAACCCTAAGCGTCCTCACCGACACTCCTGAACCACCCCAACCGGGCCGCTTCGTCCGGTAGAGCCGCTGGAAAGCGGTCGACCGGCATACCCTCCCTGTATGCGGCGCACCTCACCGTCGAACCACGCCGACCGATCCACCCAGCACGCTCGGTCCGCGCCGCGCGGCAGCACCTTGATCCGCGACTACGCGGTGATCGGCGACATGAAGACGTGCGCCCTGGTGAGTCGCGACGGCTCCGTCGACTGGCTGTGCCTACCCCGCTTCGACTCGCCGTCGAGCTTCACGGCGTTGCTCGGCACGGTCGACAACGGCCGCTGGCTGCTCGGCCCGACGGAGCAGGCCCGCTCGACGCGCCGGTACGTCGGTGACACGTTCGTCCTCGAGACGACCCACGAGACCGACACCGGCGTCGTCAAGGTCACCGACGTCATGCCGACCGCCGACGAGCGCGCGGACATCGTCCGGACCGTCGAGGGCGTCAGGGGCACGGTGCGGATGCGGCACGAGTGGGTCGTGCGGTTCTCGTACGGGAAGATCACGCCCTGGGTCAGCCGGCACCACGGGCCGGGGGGTACCCACGACCGCGTCATCACCGCGGTTGCCGGCCCGGACATGCTGGTGCTCCGCGGCGACCGCCTCCCCCACGCCCACGACGGGAAGCACGTGGACGAGTTCGACGTCAGCGAGGGCGACCGCTTGACCTTCTCGACGACGTGGGCGCCCTCGCACCTGCCGATCCGGGAGCAGCTCGAGAGCGACGTCATCGTCGAGACCACCCGTGAGGAATGGCAGGACTGGGCGGACCGGTTCGAGTATCGCGGGCCGTACCGCGACATCGTCGTCCGCTCGCTGCTCGTGCTGCGGCTGCTCACCCACTCCGAGACCGGCGGCATCGTCGCCGCGCCGACGACCAGCCTTCCCGAGGACGTCGGCGGGGTGCGCAACTGGGACTACCGCTTCTGCTGGCTGCGGGACGCCTCGCTCACCCTCGAGGCCCTGATGGGGTCAGGCTTCCTCGAGGAGACCAAGCTCTGGCGGCGCTGGCTGATCCGTGCGGTCGCGGGCGATCCCGAGGACCTGCAGATCATGTATGCGGTCGACGGCTCCCGCGACCTGGCCGAGCGGGAGATCGGTCACCTGGCGGGGTACGCCGACTCGCGACCGGTGCGCATCGGCAACGCCGCGGTGTCGCAGCGGCAGACCGACGTGCTCGGCGAGGTGATGATGGCCCTCGCCGTCGGCCGGGACCGCGGGCTGGACGAGTCCGAGCGGTCCTGGCGCATCCAGCGGTCGCTCGTCGAGGAGCTGGCCGAACGGTGGGACGAGCCGGACAACGGCCTCTGGGAGATCCGCGGTCCACTGCGTCACTTCACGCATTCCCGGGTGATGGTGTGGGCCGCCTTCGACCGGGCCATCGGCGGCGTCGAGAAGCACGGGCTGCCGGGGCCCGTCGAGAAGTGGCGCGACCTGCGCGAACGGGTTCGCGAGGAGGTCCTGGCCAAGGGGTTCAACGCCGAGCGCAACACGTTCACGCAGCACTACGACACGGACCAGGTCGACGCGTCGCTCCTGCTGATCCCCGTGTGCGGCTTCCTCCCCGCGAACGATCCGCGCGTTCTGGGCACCATCGACGCGATCGAGCGCGACCTCATGCAGGACGGGCTGCTGCTGCGGTACCGCACGGCGACCGGCGTCGACGGGCTGCCGGGGTCGGAGCACCCCTTCCTCGCGTGCTCGTTCTGGCTGGTCCAGGCCCTCGCCCTGGCTGGTCGCCGGGAGCACGCGCGGGAGCTGATGGACCGGCTGGTCGGGCTGGCCAACGACGTCGGGCTCCTGTCCGAGGAGTACGACCCGGCCGACCACCGGATGGTCGGGAACTTCCCGCAGGCCTTCTCCCACCTGGCTCTCATCGGCGCTGCGCATGAGCTGGCGGGCGTCACTACGGTGAGGGCATGACCGACCCGACCACCAGGCCCGACACCGACTTCCGGACCCACCTGGCGGCGGTCGACCGGCATACCGGACTGATGCTGGCGACCGCGCGCTCGCTCGACCCCGGCAGTCTCGGGGAGCCCAGCCGGTGCCCCGGATGGACGCGTGGCCACGTCCTCACCCATCTGGCCCGCAACGCCGACGCGCTGGTCAACCTCGTCACGAACGCGACGACCGGTTCGTCGACGCCGATGTACGCCAGCCCCGAGTCCCGCGAGGCGGACATCGAGGCCGGCGCCCGGCGACCGTTGGACGAGCAGGTCACCGATCTCGAGGAGAGCGCGGGCCGGTTCGCCTCGGCGGCCGCCGGCCTGACCGAGGAGATGACCGACCTGCCGCTGGTCGCGCGGAACAACACCAAGGTCAGGGCCGGCTACCTGCCCTTCATGCGGATGCGCGAGGTCGTCCTCCACCACCTCGACCTCGACGCCGACTACGGCTTCGCCGACGTCGACGACGACGTGCTGTTCTGGCTGCTGCAGGACACCGTCCGGCGGCTGCGACACGACCCGGCCACCCCCTCGATGGCGATCCGCACCGACGAAGGCGACGTCTGGTCGTTCGGCGACGGCCGGCCGACCGTGTCGGGAAGCCGCGCGGACGTGCTCGCGTGGTTGACCCGCGGCGTCACGACCGGGGTGACCGGCACCCTTCCGACCATCCCCTCCCTCGGTTGAGATGACGACCGACGAGTATGCGGGTGACGTCACCCCGGGGGGTCCCGCCGACGTCCGCGAGCTGCCTCGGCTCACTCTCCGCAAGTGCAGCGTCTCCTCGCTGGACAACAACGCCTACCTGCTGACCTGCCGGGCGACCGGGGCTCAGCTGCTCGTCGACGCCGCCGACGACGCGACGCGCCTCCTGGATCTCGTCGAGGAGGGCGGCGGTGGGCTCGACGTCATGGTGACCACGCACCAGCACTGGGACCACGTCCGGGCGCTCGAGGACGTCGTCACCGCGACGGGCGCACGCACGGCCGCCGGCGCCGGCGACGCGGACGCCCTGCCGGTGCCCGTGGACCACCGCCTCTCGCACGGCGACACGGTCCGGTTCGGTGAGGTCACCCTGGACGTGGTGGCCCTGCGCGGGCATACCCCCGGGTCCGTGGCGTTGGCCTATCGAGACCCGAAAGACCAGCATGGCCGCACGCACCTCTTCACCGGGGACTCGCTGTTCCCGGGTGGGGTGGGCAACACGAAGAACCCGGGGCAGAGCTTCGACTCGCTCTTCCGCGACGTCACGGAGCGCGTATTCGACGTCTACGACGACGACACGTGGGTGTACCCGGGACACGGCAAGGACACCACCCTCGGGGCCGAGCGCCCGCACCTCGACGAGTGGCGCGCCCGCGGCTGGTGAGCTACGGCGTGACCGGCGGCTTGTAGAGGACCATGACGCGCCGGTTGAGCGCCTGCGCCACCGGGTCCCGGTTGTCGGCGATCGGGTCCTCTTCTCCGTAGCCGGCGGTGATCAGCCGGACCGGGTGGCCGTGAAGCCGGTCCTGGAGGAGTTGCGCGACCGCCTCGGCCCGTTGGGCGGACAGCACCAGGCCGTGCTCACGAGTGCCGAGGTCGTCCGTGTACCCGTGGATGAAGATCGTGCCGCTCAGGCCTCGCGTGACGATGCTGTCCGCCAGGCCCTGGACGTCGCGCTGCGCTGCGGGCGTGATGACGGCCGAGTCGAACTCGAACTGCACGTTCGGGCCGACCAGGGCGAGTCCCGCGTTGGTGCTGCTGTTCAGGATGGTGACCTGGTTCAGCGGGTTGACCCCGCTGCCCAGCTTGGCGACACCCTGCTGGGTGGACTCCTTGATGATGGGCGGGATGGTCGCGATGGCGACCGGCTTGGGCGTGGGCGTCACGACCGAGACGGCGATGGCGCCGGCAACCGCGTCCGCACCGGGGAGGAACCTCAGGCTGACCTGGATGACGCCGGCGAGCAGGGCGAGCAGGGCGAGCGCCGATACGCCCCACAGCACGACCTGGCGGCGGGACCGCTGCCGCACCGCGAGAGCCGGGACGATCGGCCGGTGCGGCGGAGGAGCGGCGAGGTCCACCGGGTCGTGGGGTGGCGGGGACGGCACCGGAAAGGCGGCGATCTCCTCCGGCGTGTAGTCCCGCACGCCGGAGGTCAGCCGCTCCCGGGCGGTGGCGACGAGGGTGTCGGCGACTCCCGCCGCCCCGACCGTCACGCCGAGCTGGCCGAGGACCGCCTCCCGGCTGCCCCACACCGAGAGCGTCTCCACCCGCCCGTCGGGGGCCACCGAGGAGGAGATCCGCAGGTTGGCCAGCACCCGCTCACCCGACGGTTCCGACCCGAGGAAGGGACCGATGTGGGTGGCGGCCAGGACGCCCTCCTCGACGCGGGCGCCGCCCACAACCCGGCGGAGTGACGGCGTCCACGAGATCTCCATGAAGGAATGCAGCAAGCCGTCGATCACCCGTGGAGGAGCGTACGAGGCGTAGTCGTGGTGCGACCCGGACATGACGACTGTGGCGCCGGGCCCGAAGCACTGCAGTGCCCCCTCCCGGTCGCCCACCGCGAGTGCGCTGACCAGTTGGTCCAGCACGCCGTACGGGTCCGACATGCCACCTCCCGCAAACAGGCTTTCATCCCGAT
>DATLQE010000108.1:0-5756 GCA_035535335.1 Lapillicoccus sp.
CTGCCACTTGATCGACACGAAGGTGAGCAGCAGCACGCCGATGAAGAAGCTGGGCACCGAGTACCCGATGAGTGCCAGACTGACGAGCAGGCGGTCCGGCCAGCGACCTCGGTTGAGGGCGGCGATGATGCCGAACACGACCCCGCTGATGATCCAGATTACGAAGGCGCCGATGGCGATGGACGCCGTGATCGGCAGCGCCTCCTTGACGATGTCGGTGACGCACTTCGTCTTGACGGTCGAGTAGCCCAGCGAGGGAGCGTCACAGTGTGTGACGAGCTGGGGGTTGGTCGCCTTGATCTCCGGGTTGTCGGGGTAGTCGCGCCCGACGAAGAGTCCCTTGATGAAGTTGACGTACTGCACCGGGACGGGCTTGTCGTAGCCCAGCTTCACCCGGTTTCCCTCGATGACGGCCGGGGTGCAGCTCTTGCCGCACGTCAGTGACGCGGGGTCGATGGGCGAGGCGAAAAAGATCAGGAACGTCGTCGCGCTGATGACGAAGAGCATGACCACGACGGAGATGAGCCGTCGGACGATGTAGAAGAACATGGCGTAGACCCGGTGGGGTCAATCACCTGCCTCTCGGAGACGTTCCGTTCGCCGTTGTGCCGGGCGGGAGACCAGTCTCCCGCCCGGCACGCTGTGTTGTCAGTGGTCTCGTGCCGCGAATCCGTCCGGATGGGCCGGAGAGCCCATCCGGACGGGTCCTAGGTCACTTGACCGAGACGGTGGCGAGGTCGATGTACCCGCCGAACTGGTCGTTCACCGAGGCACCCTTGACCTGGGAGCCCTGGACGAAGGTGAACTTCTGGCTGACCAGCGGGATGTTCCCGCCGTCCTTGCTGATCATCTGGTCGACCTCGCCCCACGCCTTCTCACGAGCGTCAGCGTCCGGGACGAGGTAGGCGGCGTCGATCGCCTTGTTGACGGCGTCGTTGTTGTACCAGCCGTAGTCCTGGTTGGAGCTGCCCTCCGTCAGGTTGATACGACCGTCGAACAGCGGCGGGAGCACCGTCGAACCGGACGGCCAGTCAGCACCCCAGCTCGCGTAGAACGCATCGCGGTTCTTGAACGAGACGTTGGAGATCTGACGGTAGTAACCGGTGCTGGCGACGCCCTCGAGCGTCACGTTGAAGCCGGCCTGGTCCCAGGTCTGCTTCAGGGCCGCGAAGGACGCGTCACGGGTCGGCGTCTTCCGGTAGGCGACCGTGATGTTGATCGGCAGCGTCTTGCCGGCGTCCTGCAGGACCTTCTTGGCCGCGGTCGGGTCACCGGCGGTCGGCGCACCGAACGGGTTGAAGTCCTTGCTGTAGCACTTCAAGACCGGGTTGCACGTCGAGTAGGACGGCGTCATGACCTGCGGGCCACCGTTGGCCGTGACGTAGGCGTCACGGTTGGTCGCCATTGCAAAGGCCTGGCGGACCTTGGGGTCCTTCATGACCTCGCTCGTGACGTTCGGCTGCACGTAGTCCACGTACGGGGCGTCCGTGTTGATCGTGCGGTTCTGGGCGCTCGGGGTCGAGGCGATTTGCGGGAGCACCGACGGTGGAGCCGTGGTCCACGTGATGGCCGTCTTGTCCTCGCCACCATCGGCCAGCAGCCGCTGGAAGACCTGCTCGGACTGGACGCCCTCGACGTCGACGATCTTGTCGGGGTAGGCCTTGCGGACCTTGTCCGTGCTCTCGTCCCAGTTGGGGTTGCGGACCCACGTGCCGCCCTTGTTCGGGTCGAACGTGCCCTCCTGCATGTAGGGACCGTTGGAGAAGACCTCGAACAGGGACTTGTCGCCCTTGTCCTTGTCCTTCCGGAACGGCGAGTACGCCGAGAGCGAGGCCGCGGCGTAGTTGAAGTCGGCCCACGGAGTACCGAAGTGCAAGGTCAGGGTGTTGCCCTCGCAGGTGATCGCCTTGTCGAACTCGGCGACGCCCTCGTTCTTGTAGGGGCCCTTGTAGACCGGAGCACCGTCGGCGTCCTTCGGGATGTCGAGGTACTGCAGGATGTACGTCGGCCCGTTGGAGATCACATCGGTCGCGAAGGTACGGGAGATGCCGTACTTGATGTCGTCGCACTTGACCGCCTGGCCGTCCTGCCACTTGGCCGTGTCGACGAGGGTGAACTTCCACGTCTTGCCGCCGTCGGACATCTGGCCGGTGTCGGTCGCCAGGTCTGGGACCAGCTTGCTGTCCGAGCCCACCGAGTAGGTGGTCAAGCTTCGAGCGTAGGCGCGGGAGGCGAACTCGAGGTCCGCACCGACGTAGCTCTGCTGGGGGTCCAGACCGTTGTGCGGTCCGAGGTTCAAAATGTATAGCGTGCCGCCCTTCTGAGGTGCGGCCGCAGCGCTCGTCGCGGACGCGCCGCCGCCTCCCGAGCTACTGCACGCCGCCGCAGCGAGGGCAACGACCGCGCCAAGGGCGAGACCGGTCGCGCCCTTCCTGGTGCGCATCATGTGTTCTCCTTGTGTGCACTTTCCACCACGAACGGCGTGATGGACCTTCCCGAAGCGATTGCTACGGGCTGAACATCGCGACCCGGGTCGGCCACGATGCGGACTGAGGTCGGCGACACAGGGGCGTCACCGAGGTTGGGAAATCCCGTCACGAGCGTCCCGACTTGGGGTCGAGGGCGTCGCGCAGGCCGTCACCGAGCAGGTTGAACGCCAGCACGACGAAAAAGACGGCGAGTCCGGGGATCAGGAAATATGCCGGATCCGGCAGCGCATAGTTCACGGAAGCGTTGAGCATCGAGCCCAGGGAGGCCGCCGGAGGGTTGAGGCCGACACCGAGGAAGCCGAGGGTCGCCTCGGCCGCGATGTTCGCCGGCATGATCAACGTCGCGAAAACGAGGATGGGCGCCCAGAGGTGCGGGAGCAGTTCCTTGAAGTAGATCCGCCCGCGCTTGGCGCCGAGGGACTCCGCCGCTTCGATGAACTCGCGCTCGCGCAGGGAGAGCACCTGTCCCCGGATGATTCGGGCGATCTGCGGGAAGCCGAAGAAGCCCAGCACGACGATCATGAAGACGACCTTGGGCGCCGCCGCGCTCGGCTCCTGGCCCATGGCGTTGGCGATCATCTGGACGAGGATGAGCTGCAGCGAGAGCAGCATCAGCGTGGAGGGGAAGCTGAGCACCAGGTCCATGACCCGGCTGATCCACCAGTCGGTCCGACCCCTGGCGAAGCCGGCGATGATGCCGAGAATGACGCCGATGAGCAGCGAGATCAGCGTGGCAAGGATGGCCACCGTCAGCGACGTTGTCAGCCCGGTGAGGATGCGGGCGAGGATGTCGCGGCCGGTACCGGGCTCGACGCCGAGGAGGTGCTGCCCACTCATCCCGCCGCCGAAGCCCGTAGGAAGGGAGCCCAGCCCCGTGACGAGGTCGGGGTGGTTGAGGTCCGGTTTGATGATCTCGAAGTGGGCCATGAACGGAGCAGCGATCGCGAGCAGGACGCAGAACCCCGAGGCGAAGAGGGCCACCATCGTGACCTTGTCCCGCCGGAGGCGGCCCCAGACGATCTGCCACGGTGTACGCCCCTTGATGGCCACGGCGCCGTCGATGGCCGCGGTCTCGGCCGCTTCCAGGACCGCGCCGGTGTCTTCCTGACCCGGGGCAATCGTCATCCGTCGTCCTCACTGGTGGGAGCTAGGGATCGGCAAGGCGGTCCCGCAGCCACCTCCGAACGTCGAAACCATAGTCCAGCGGCGTCCACGTACTGAAACGCGGACGCAATACGTCGCCGGATCGTGACCGAACGATGCCGTGCCTGAGACGTTCCTGTGTGGAAGCCAGCGCAACCCGACCGACGGGACGCCTGCGACGCAAGGGTCAGCGGTTGACGGTGATGCTCGCGAGGTCCGGGAGGCCAGCGAGGAGGACGTTGTCCTGGTATGCCTCCACCCCGGTTCCCCGCAGCAACACCCGCTGACGCTCCGCGAGCGGCACGACGTCCCCGGCCGCGGTGAGCGTCGCGTCGAGGTCCCCCCAGGCGCGGTTGCGAGCCGGGAGGTCGTTGGTCGCCTCCGCCGCCGCCACCGCGGCGGACAGACCGGGGTTGGAGAGCCGTTGGACCAGCGCGGGCAGGACCGCCCCGCCGGCGGGGTATGCCGCATACACCTGGCTCAGCTCGACGTCGACGACCCCGGATCCTGGCGTCTTTGGAACGAGGCTCACCGCGAAGCCGGCCTGGTCCCAGGCCGGCAGCAGCGCGGTCAGTGCCCGAGTCGCGGCCTCCGACGGCGCATACCCGAGCTGGAGCCGTATCGGGGTGGCAACCCCGGCACCCGCCAGGACGGCCTTGGCCGCCGCCGGGTTGCCCGTCGGTGACGCCTCGACCGGGCCGGCGGCCCGCCGGCCGGGGACGGCGCGGCTCAGGACCGAGGTGGTCGGCGTCATCGGTGATCCGTCCGCCGCCGTGTACCGCTGGCGATCCGTGGCCACGGCGAAGGCGCGTCGCACCGCCGGGTCGGCCATCGCGGGAGCGGAGACGTTCGGCAGGAGCACGTCGACGACCCCACTGTCCGGCCGGGTCACGCGCCGGGCGTCGGCGGTCTGGAGCTGCGCGCCCATGGCGACCGGTGCGTCGGACAGGGTGATCGCCGTGGTGTCGTCGTCCCTGCTGTCGAGCAGCCGCTGGGCGACGGTCGTGCTGGGCAGCCCCTCCTCGACCTCGATCACGTCGGGCCAGGCGCTGCGGACCGGGTCGTCGCGGGCGACCCACTTGCGGTTCCGCACGAAGCGGCCGCCCTCCCCCGGCTTCCAAACGCCCTCGAGCATGTAGGGCCCCGAGGCGAACACCGACAACGGGTCGCGGTTCGTGCGGTCGGTGTCCTGGTCCTGGCGAGCGGGGGCGAACTCCGGAAGCGAGACGACCTGGTCGAAGTCGAACCGCGGTGCCTTGAGGTGAAAGGTGATCTCCTGGCTGTCGCAGGTGACGGCCCGGTCGTAGAGGGCCTGGCCGACGCCGGAGTACGGGCCCTGGTATGCGGACACCGTGCGTCCCTGCGCGTCGGTGGTCGACGGGATGTCGAGCAGATCGCGGGCGTAGTGCGTTCCGCCGGTGACGCGGTCGGTGGCGAAGCTGCGGCTCACGCCGTACTTGACGTCGGCACAGCTGACGAACCGGCCGTCCTGCCATGGTGCGTCACTGACGATCGAGAAGATCCAGGTCCGGCCGCCGTCCTGGGCGACACCGGTCGTGGTCGAGAGGTCTCCGACGAGACCCGGGAGGAACCCGGTCTCCGCTGAGGCCTGGCTGGTCAGGGTGCGCACGAACGTCCGCACGGCGAACGCCGACTCGGTCTGGGTGCCGATCCGCTGCGGGTCCCAGGCCTGGACACGGCGGTCGAGGAGCACATGAAGCGTCCCGCCCCGCTGGGTCGGGATGCTCGTGGCATCCGCCTGTTTGGTGGTACACGCGCTCAGGATCGAAACGAGTGCCGCGCAGCCCACCGCGAGGGCGGCCGCGAGCACTCGACGCGCTGTCGGTGCCGTCACGCTGCTGTCATCCCTTCGCGGCGGCCTCGGACTTGGCAGCCGAGCGCGCTCGGGCGGCAGTGCGGGCCCGGTCGGTCTGGTCGAGCACCACCTTGCGCAGCCGCACCGCGTCCGGCGTCACCTCGACGCACTCGTCCTCCCGGCAGAACTCCAAGGACTGCTCGAGACTGAGCAGCCGCGCCGGCGCCAGGCGCTCCAGCACCTCGGCGGTCGAGGAGCGCACGTTGGTCAGCTTCTTCTCCTTGGTGATGTTGACGTCCATGTCGTCG
>DATLQE010000109.1:0-2396 GCA_035535335.1 Lapillicoccus sp.
GCCTCGGCCTCGGCCTGTTCGCGGGCGGCCTGGTGCAGACGGGCGCGCAGGACCCGCAGCGCGGCCTCCTTGTTCTGCAGCTGCGACTTCTCGTTCTGGCACGACACGACGATGCCAGTCGGCAGGTGCGTGATCCGCACCGCGGAGTCGGTGGTGTTGACGCTCTGGCCGCCGGGACCGGACGACCGGTAGACGTCCACCCGCAAATCGTGAGGATCGACCTGGGCCATCACATCGGATTCCTCGACCTCAGGCATCACGAGCACGCCCGCCGCGCTCGTGTGGATGCGGCCCTGGCTCTCGGTGACCGGAACCCGTTGGACGCGGTGGACGCCGCCCTCGAACTTCAGCAGCGCCCACGGCGCCTCCCCCGGCTGCGGCGAGCCCTTGGCCTTGAGCGAGAGCCGGACGTCCTTGTAGCCACCGAGATCGGACTCGGTCGCGTCGGTGACGTCCGCCCGCCAGCCGCGCTTCTCGGCGTAGCGCAAGTACATCCGCAGCAGGTCACCGGCGAAGAGCGCCGACTCCTCACCGCCCTCCCCCGCCTTGACCTCGAGGATGACGTCGCGGTCGTCGTCCGGGTCGCGGGGAACGAGCAGGTGACGCAGGTGCTCTCGCGCGGCGTCGGCGGTCTCCTCGAGCGTCGGCACCTCCGCCGCGAACGACGCGTCCTCGGCGGCCAGCTCGTGGGCGGCCGCGAGGTCACCCTCGGCGCTCTCGACCGCCCGGTATGCGGCGACGGTCGGTCCCAGCGCGGCGTAACGCTTGTTGAGGGTGCGCACCAGCGCCTGGTCGGCGAAGACCGCGGGATCGGCGAGACGACGCTCGAGGTCGGCATACTCCGCGAGCACCGCTCGACCGCTCTCGAGGACGGACTCTGTCATCGGTGGCACCTCCTTCGCGAGACTCGACACAGAAGACTCGACGCAAACAGAAGAATCGCCGGCCCCGGCAGTGGGCTTAACCCACCGTGGGACCGGCGATCGGGACCGCTACTTGGCGGCGGCGGCCTTCTTGCCGTAGCGCGCCTCGAACCGGGCGACGCGGCCACCGGTGTCGAGGATCTTCTGCTTGCCCGTGTAGAACGGGTGGCACTGGGAGCAGACGTCGGCGTGGATCTGGCCGGACGCTGACGTGCTCCGGGTGGTGAACGTGTTGCCGCAGGTGCAGGTGACCGTGGTCTCCACGTAGTTGGGGTGCAGATCCTTCTTCACAGACGCTCCTCAGGTCTCAGGTGGGCCGGGTCGGCAGGCTGTTCGCGCCCTCATCGCCGTGAACCGGTCCAACGGGTCAGTGTGCCAGAGGAGAGCACACATCCCCTAAACGGAATGGCAGGGACGAGCATTCCTTTCTGCGGGGTGACGCATCAGTCGTCGGCACCGTCGAGCCGACCCGACGAGCTCATCTGGACCTGGCGCAGGAACTCGATGTTGGTCCGGGTCCGCCGGATCCGGTCCAGGAGCAGCTCGAGCGCCTGCTGCGGCGCCAGCGCACCGAGGACGCGGCGCAGCTTGTGCACGATCTTGAGCTCCTCCGGCCCGAGGAGGAGCTCCTCACGCCTGGTGCCGGACGCGTTGACGTCGACGGCCGGGAAGATCCGGCGGACCGCAAGCTCGTGGTCCAGCGTCAGATCCATGTTCCCGGTGCCCGTGAACTCCTGGAGGATCGCCTCGTCCGCGGACGAGCCGGTCTCGACCAGGGCGGTGGCCAGGATGGTCAGCGAACCGCCGTTCTCGATGTTCCGGGCGGCGCCGAAGAACTTCTTCGGCGCGTAGAGGGCCGCCGGGTCGACACCGCCGGGTAGGACGCGGCCGGAGGCCGGTGCCGTGACGTTGTACGCGCGGCCCAGCTTGGTGATCGAGTCGAGGAGGACGACCACGTCGTGGCCGAGCTCGACCAGCCGCTTGGCCCGCTCGATGGACAGCTCCGCGACGCTGGTGTGGTCGTCGGCCGGCCGGTCGAAGGTCGAGGCGATGACCTCGCCCTTCACCGCGCGCTGCATCTCGGTGACCTCCTCGGGCCGCTCGTCGACCAGGACGACCATGAGGTGGCACTCCGGGTTGTTCTGCGTGATCGCGTTGGCCACGGTCTGCAGCACGGTGGTCGCGCCGGCCTTGGCGGGCGCAGCGATGAGACCGCGCTGGCCCTTGCCGATCGGTGCCACGAGGTCGATGACCCGGGTCGCGAGGAGGCTGGTCTCGGTCTCGAGACGCAGCCGTTCCTGCGGGTAGAGCGGCGTGAGCTTGCCGAACTCTACGCGCGTCCGAGTCTGGTCCGGCGGCAGCCCGTTGATGGTGTCGAGCCGGACCAGCGCGTTGAACTTCTGCCGCCCGCCCGTGCCGTTCTGGGGCTGCTCGCCGTCGCGCGGCGCCTTGATCGAGCCGGTGACGGCGTCG